>SDWN01000157.1 GCA_004195305.1 Neptunomonas sp.
CCAAGAAAGCAGACGCTGAGTTTGCTGTTCTCCATGCTTGGTAATGGCAAAACCTGCGACTTAGCGGCCATCTGCCTGTAAGTATATTAGGTCGATGATCAGCTTTCTTTGGGGCTCCATGCATGAACCAAATTCAACCATGATATGTGTGTGGGAACTATCAACCGCTCGAGGGTGGGAGGTCATCCGATTTCAGCTTATGGCCCAAAGCGGACATTTGAACAATGACCGTTTATGACAAGTGTTGCGACTTAGCCGCCATCAGCCCGGAGGTATGTTAGGTCGATGATCAGCTCGCCTTGGGCCGCTCCGCATGAACTAAATTCAATCTGGAGGTGGGGTAGGAGGTACCTACCGCCCTAAGGTGGTTAGTTTTTCAACGAAAAGTGATCCGCCCGTTGCCGATATTCCAGAGTGGGCGGCCAAGTGTGGAATTCAGAGTCTTTTATCGATAGCTAACATCCCGACTGTTGACTCATTAAGTTCTGAACGTCGAGGCTAAATGATTGAGATTCTCGGCTTGGCAGCTAACCTCTGCCGTGGTCTGAGCGACCTGCTCCATTGCCATTGAGGTCTGCTCAATGCCGGAAGCCATCTCGCGAATATTGTGATCCGCTTCACTGATATGGCTATTTTGATTCTGCATGCTCGCGTTGATTTCGTTGCTGGCCTGAGTTATTTGATCAACAGCGGTAACAATTTTGTCAAAACTAGCCTGGGTTTGCTGAATTACTTTAACGCCCTGATCAACACTTTCGGATGTCGAGGTCATATCAGCCTTGGTCTTATCAACGTCCATGGCCAGTGTCGACACTATCTGTTCTATCTCGACCGTGGCTGCCCGTGTTCGTGACGATAAGGTACGGACTTCATCGGCTACCACGGCGAAACCTCGTCCTTGCTCTCCTGCTCGGGCGGCTTCGATGGCTGCATTGAGTGCCAGCAGGTTGGTTTGCTCAGCGATGGCAACGATTGTTTCTGTGATCGCATTAATATCGCTTGCCGATTCACCGAGATTTTTGATTGCACCGGACAGGTTGTTTACCCGCTCCTTAATGTGAAGAATGCTCTGACTGCTGCGTTCAAGCTTCTCTTTACCATCATGGGTTGATCGCCCCGCTTCCTGCGCCTGTTGACTCGCCGTATCCACTAGCGTCATCACCTGCCCCGATTCGGTTGCCATTCTGCTTACCGCATTGCGAACTGTCTCAGCCTGTTGCGCTTGTTCGGTGAAGGTGGCTGACAACTGCTCGGAGGTGGCAGCAAGCTCAGTATTGGCACCAGCCACCGAGATGGCGTTGCCTTTCACTTCGCTGATCAGTTGTTGGATGCGGATGATAAAGGTGTTGAAATTGCCGGCCATATCGGACAACTCATCATTGGATTTGAGCTGTAGTCGCTTGGTTAGATCGCCCTCACCGCTTTCGTTCAACGCGACCACGGCCTGGTTGATCTGTTCGAGTCCGGAACAGATAGAGCGACTCACCAGCCAGCCCAGAAGAACAGAGATCAGTACACCGGCCAGAATGGTGATGCCTAATAATCGAGTTGCCAATTCGGCAGAATTCGCAGCGGACGTCTTTGATAATGCAATATCCCGGTTAACTTCTGCGGTCAACTGATTCAGCAGGGCAGACATCTGTCGCTCGGCCTGTTCCAGTCTGTCGGTAACCTCCCGCTCGCTGGCTGTGAGTTCATCGACGATAGGAATAACATAGTTCTGCACCTTGACCAGGTTGCGACGAGAAACTTTGGTGTACTTGATGGCGCTCTTGAGTAGTCTTGCGTGTTTTTGATGATCTTCGGTGGCATTGACCTTGGAGGCCAGGTTGTAGGTTTTGTTGAGTTGTTTATGAACACCTTTAAGCAATGAGCCCAAGCGTTTGTCGTGAGATTTGTATTCTTTGTACCAGCGACCGAAGCTGCTCTCATCGACATTGGCCGCACCTTTAAATTGGGCTTTGTACTTTGCTGAGTCTTCCAGGCTCACCAACCAACGTCCCAATTCGACATCGATTCCGAGCAGGAAGGTTTTGAGGTCATAAACCACATCTTCGAAGGTGAAATTAAAGTGAGTGAGTTTTTCGTGGGTTGCCAGCAGATCACTGGAGGCCGTCTTGAGGCTTTCGAACTCAAGTTGCACTTGTTGAGCCAGTTCCAGGGTGCGCCCGTGTGCCGCAGGCACCATAACTTTCGTATGTTCGCTATCTATCCGGTCACCGGCGTAGTCCTTAAATGCCTTCGATTCGCTGCCGTTAATCAGCATCACGATCGCAACATCAATATCGTTCAGCGTGTGGGAGAGTTCGTCGGCGTTTTCTTCAGAATGTGTCAAGCCGATCATATGCTTCCGGCTGAGCGAAATACTGTGCTCAATATCATTGAGCAACCGGCTGGTAACATCTTTAACAGGAATCTTTTGATCGATCACCTCTTCGGCACTGCTGGTGACATCCCGAACCATCAAAATACCGGTCACACCGGCTAACAGGACGATCAGGCATAAGCTAAAAAAGCCTAAAATCAGTTTCTTTTTGATCGTCATCCGCATGCTATTCACCACTACTGCCGTTGATATAAATGAGCCGGGGCACCTAAGCCCCGGCCGTACTGCTTAATCAGTGGCTTTCACCGTGTTCACCGCTGTCTTCAGCCTCTCCGGATTCATCGTGCTCCAATAGCTCACCGAGTTCTTCTCGAGCTTGCTCCAAAAGGCTGTGATCTGGATTTTGTTGGTAGGCTTTCAGCAAGCTGTGCGCGGCTGCCGGGTGTACGATCATGTCGTAGTACGCCATTACCTTGGAAAAATGGTCGAAATCATCAAGCGCAAAGCCCTGGTCATTAAACGCTTCACCGTGGACCCATGATTCTTCAAGTTCTTCGGGTGACTGAGCCAGCATCTTCCCGGTGCTGGAGGACGTTATTTCCAATAGCAATTTTTCCTTGCCGTGAAAACCATGAGCGGCTT
>SDWN01000160.1 GCA_004195305.1 Neptunomonas sp.
AGATGTGTATAAGAGACAGGGGCAGGGGGAGCAGGGCTGCGGACTGATAGCTATTATCCCGGCCAGCTTTGCCGAGATCGCCGCATGGGGAGCTTCTGAAGAGCGTCGTTCTGGTGGTTATCTCGCTGAGAAACAGCGGATTACCGAGCGCTTGCAGAGGATGTTTACCGAGAGCTGTCCGGAACTGGTCGGGCTTGAGGTGCTGGAACTAGCAACGCCGCTAACCTTGCGCGATTACTCCATGGCACCTGAAGGAGCAATCTACGGTGTTGGTCGCTTTCTTGGCCAGTATAATCCACACCCGGTCACCCGTTTGCCAGGCCTGTTCCTTTCCGGACAGGCGATTGCGGCGCCGGGTCTGCTCGGGGCCGTGGTTTCCAGTTATTTAACCTGTGGTTCGATCCTTGGTCATGAGCATTTGCGTGGGGAGTTAAAAGCATGTCGCTAGAGTCAGTGGTTGTTACCGGAATCGGAATTATCTCCCCATTGGGCCACGGATTTGAGGCGCTGATGAATGCGCTTTTGGCAGGAGAGTCGGGGGTGCAGGAAATCCCGGAACTGGAGAAGGTCGGCGGGCTGCGCTCTCGCCTGGCAGCGAAGGTCGAGGGGATCGACCCCAGTCAGATTCCGCGAAAGATCCGCCGCTCGATGTCGAATATGTCGATCTATGCCTATCTGGCTAGTCAGCAGGCGCTGGCAATGGCCGATTACCCTCAGGAACGACTCGCCGAGGGGCGCACCGGAGTCATAATCGGCTCGACCCTTGGTAGCACCGAAACCAGTGAGAATTTTTTTACTGACTACTTTCGTGACTACAGTCTTGAACGGATGAAAGCAGGGCTGTTTTTTCAAATCATGGGACATTCCTGCGCAGCCAATGTCGCCCAGTCGTTTGGAATTACTGGTCGGGTTATGGGGCTCTCGGCTGCCTGTGCGACCAGTTGTCAGGCGGTCGGTTATGCCTATGAGCAGATCGCTTTTGGACGTCAGGATGCAATCCTCTGCGGCGGTGCCGATGAATTTCATCCATTAACTGTTGGCACCTTTGATGTTATGCATGCGGCTTCGACCGCTTTTAATCAGCAGCCGGACAAATCACCTCGACCCTTCGATACTGCTCGCGACGGAGTTGTCTGTGGTGAAGGGAGCGGGGTTCTGTTACTGGAGAACAAGACTGCTGCTGAGGCGCGCGGCGCGACGATTCTCGCCGAGATCCTTGGTTTTGCGACCACCTCAGATACCTCGAGCATCGCTAATCCTGATGCTGGGGCGATGTTTGAGTGCATGCGCCTGGCCCTTGAGGATGCCGGAGTCTCTGCTGAGGAGATTGACTATATCAACGCACACGGCACCGGCACCCTGCAGGGTGATGTAGCCGAAGCCAGGGCGATTCGGCAGTTGGTGGGTGATCGGGTGCCGGTTAGCAGCCT
Source organism: Neptunomonas sp. (assembly GCA_004195305.1). GTDB lineage: Bacteria > Pseudomonadota > Gammaproteobacteria > Pseudomonadales > Balneatricaceae > Motiliproteus. The sequence continues at coordinate 1,431 of SDWN01000160.1, forward strand.
CAAGGGGCACCTGGGGCATACTATGGCCGCCAGCGGGTCTATTGAATTATCTGCCAGCATTGGTATGATGCGCCGCGGCGAATTGATTGCAACTCGCAATCTTGAGCAGATAGATGAGGATTGTGCTGGTCTTTTCCATCTGCAACAGAATAGAAAGGCTCAGCCGAAGCTGGTGCTGAAGAATAATTTCGCGATGGGTGGGATCAATTCCACCGTCATCCTAAGGAGCAGTTTGCATGACTGAACAGGAAGTAATTGAGCTGATCGATTCCAAGCTCGCCGAAGAGTTTGAACTCGAACGGAGTGACATGACCCCCGAGGCCAATATCTATGAAGATTTGGGGCTTGATAGCCTGGATACCGTCGATATGGTGATTGTGCTAGAAGGGGCGTTTGACTTCAAGATTCGTGAAGAGGAAGCGGTACGCGCTATCCGCACCCTGGGTGATATCCATCGATTCGTGCGCGAAAAAGTCACAAAGAATAGCTGAGCGAATCTATGCAGGACATGAGCGATTGCGCTAGGAAAACCCTGAAATCTACAGGTCGGATCGGGCTGCCGGATGTACTGATGAACCTCTGGTGTTATCCGCTGCTGCTTGTCTGGACGCTGTTTGGGATGCTTATCTCACCCATCGCCCTTGTCCTTTGCTTGATTCTTTTGCGCTGGTCTGTTGCCCGTATCGTGCGTTGGTTTATCTGGCTCTACGGCCGGGGTTGGTTAATCTTGATGAGTCCCTTTGTGCGCTTTCGCCGGCAGCAGATGGGCCTGCTCAGGCCAGGGACCCCTTATCTCTTTGTGGTGAACCATCTCTCTTTCTTCGACACCTACTGTATGTCCTTGCTGCCGGTGCATGATATTACTTTTGCCGTGCGCTCCTGGCCATTCAAGATGTTCTGGTACGGGGGATTCATGCGTCTGGCCCGCTACCTTGACGTCGAAGGGAACAGCTGGGAAGAGACCCTCAGTGTCAGCCAGGCTGCGTTGAACGCGCGAGGGACTGTGCTGTTTTTTCCTGAAGGGCACCGCAGTCGCGATGGGGAGTTACAACGTTTCTACTCTGGGGGATTCAAGGTGGCGATCACTGCCGGGGTACAGCTGGTCCCGCTGTGTATCGACGGAACCGATCAACTGCTGCCACCCGAGCGCAAACTGCTGCGGCCCTGCCGCATCACCCTGCGCGCCCTGGAACCGATCGATACGAGTCTCTACTCGGATGAGGGTGGTCATCTTCGCTTACGTAAGCTGGTGAAGGAGCGGATGGCGACTGCTCTTTGTGAGATGCGTACCGGGAGCGTCCGATGCTGAACTGGGAATGCCGACTTGGCGCGGCTGCCACTGGGCAGGAGATAGCCGATCGACAGTTGAGCTTGCTGAAGCAACAGCTGTGTTACCTGCAGCAGGCGTCGCCCTATTACCTGTCTCTTATACACATCT
>SDWN01000854.1 GCA_004195305.1 Neptunomonas sp.
TGCCGGTGGCTTTCGGGCATATGGATGGCGGTCAAATATTTGGTTTTCTGTTTTTCTCGATGGTGGCTATTGCGGCATGGAGCTCGGCTATCTCTCTGCTTGAGCCTGTTGTAGTCTATGTTGTTGAGCGTTTCGAGATCCCCCGGGCCGCGGCCTGTATGATTCTTGGGTGCGTGGTTTGGCTGTTGGGAATGGGGGCGCTGGCGTCATTCAATGTGGGTAGTCAGTGGTCCTTGTTCGGGCTGAATTTTTTCAATCTGCTAGATTTTCTTACCGCCAGTGTGTTGTTGCCGTTGGGCGGGCTGCTGATCTGTGTGTTTGCGGGTTGGTGGGTGGGTAGGCGGATAACGCGTGAAGAGCTGTCGCTGCGATCAGAATGGGTGTTTAATAGCTGGTTTTTTTTGGTGAGATATGTCGCTCCGGTCGCCGTAGCGATCGTATTTATAGCTAATTTGTGGCAGAAAATCGCCGCATAAACGGAGACGGGCATGACCGATGTTGATCGCAGTGCGTTAGTTATGCACTCTGCAGAGCAGATGTTTGAATTGGTCAATGATGTGTTGGGTTACCCCGAATTCTTGCCTTGGTGTGCCAATACCGAGATTTTAGAGCAGTCCGGGCCGCAGATGGTTGCGCGGCTGGGGGTGGCTAAGGGCGGTTTCAAATACAGCTTTGTCACCCGTAATGTGATCGAGGCGCCCAGCTCTATTTTGATCGAGCTGGTTGAGGGGCCGTTCAGTAGTTTGGCCGGGTCCTGGTGCTTTACCGAGCTGGGCGAGGATGCTTGCAAGGTGAGTTTGAATCTTCATTTTGACTTTAAAGGCAAGCTGACGGGATTGGCGATGGGTAAGGTGTTCAACCAGATCGCCGTAGCGATGGTGGGGGCCTTTTGTGCAGAGGCCGACCGGCGTTACGGCTGCTAAGTCCAGGCAAAAGATGAGTGAATGACTATGATGAATGTCGAGGTGGCTTACGCATTACCCGACGAGCAGAAAATTTGTGCTCTGAAAGTGGAACTCGGCTGTACCGTCTATGAGGCGGTCGTCCGTTCTAAGATTGTTGAGTATTTTCCTCAGATTGATCCCGATAAGGATCCGATGGGGATTTTTGGCAAGGCGGTTCGCGATCCGCGCACCGAGGTGCTACGAGACGGGCAGCGGGTGGAGATCTATCGTCCGCTGACTATCGATCCGAAAGTAGCCCGGGCTAACCGTGCTGCTAAGCTAAAGGCGGCACAGTCGTAGGCGATTAGCCCGGTGGTTTATTCGCTTGGTTTAGTCAGTTGGCTTAGGTAGATTGGCGCTTGGGTGCGTCGGCATTGCTGAATAGGCTTCTGCGAGCCTTATCAGCCAAGTAAGTTAACCTGCTTACGCAAGGTTCGATAGGGCGAAGGAGACATAGATCGGGTGCTAGGTGTCCACCAGGTTAAGCGCTCGACCTTTAGAGGTGCTATTGCGCTGCCGGCATCTCTGCGGGGGCGTAGTCGCCACTGACTCGTGACAGTTTGTCGTCTTTGAAAAACAGCGTCAGGCGTTGTTTGGCTCCGGCATCTCCGCCCTTGCTGAGGCTGTATAGGTAGTCCCAGCGCGACTGGGTAAAGGTATCGACAAGCATGGGCGTGCCGAGAATATATTTTACCTGGCTGTGGCTCATCCCCGGCTTGAGTTTGTCTACCATCTCCTGGGTGATTCGATTTCCCTGCTGGATATCGATTTTGTGGACACCGGGAAAGAAGGTGCAGCCGCCGAGCGTTGTCAGCAAACTAAAGAGAATGGTAATGCTAATAATAATTCTTTGCATTTGGGTATGGCTTCAATCAAACTTGATCGCAGATAATACATCATTCTTCAGGCTCGGCTAAGCGCTAACATAGACCTCCGTTAACTAAAAACAGTGGCGATCATGAGTTCAGAAAATCAAGAACTGAGAAAGGCGGGTCTGAAAGTGACTCTGCCCAGGGTCAAGATCTATCAGATTCTGGAGCGTGCGGGTGAAGGGGATCACTGGAGTGCGGAGAACATCTACAAGATCCTGATGGAGTCGGGTGAAGATGTTGGGCTGGCCACGGTGTACCGGGTTTTGACCCAGTTTGAGGCGGCGGGTCTGGTGGTCAGGCATCATTTTGAAGGCGGTCATTCGGTATTTGAGCTCTCCTCCGATGAAAAGCATGACCATATCGTTTGCGTCAAGTGCGGTCGGGTGAAAGAGTTCAGTGATCCTGGATTGAATGCGCGTCAACAGCAGATTGCCAAGGAGCTTGGGTTTAGTATCTCCGACCGCACCGTGTACTTATACGGTGTCTGTGAAGGGGGTTGCAAAAAACCTTTATAGTTCTCGGTTTGAGCGTTATGGATGCGCAGGCCAGTTGCGTGTTGTTTGGCGCGATATGAGCAGAAAGGTGCGTACAGGGGAAAGCCGACATGATGTCGGCTTTCTGCGTTATTGGCTTATTGTTTGAAAGCGAGGACGCTAGTCCAGGGCCAGCATCTCTTCGGCATGGTCGATCGAGCGCTGAGTGATGTCGATGCCGCCGAGCATTCTGGCGATCTCCTGTACCCGCTGCGGGGCACCCAGGCGCTGGATTCGGCTGCTGCTGTGGTCGCCGTTATGTTGCTTGCTGACAAACAGGTGTTGTTGCCCGCGTGAGGCGACTTGGGGCTGGTGGGTGACGCAGAGTACCTGGCTGTGGCTGCCGAGTTCGCGTAGCAGCCGTCCTACCACTTCGGCAATCGCGCCACCAATGCCAACATCCACTTCATCAAATGCCAGTACTGGTGTGGCGGTGGTTTGTGCGGTCACCACCTGAATGGCCAGGCTGATGCGTGAGAGTTCGCCGCCGGAGGCGACTTTTACCAGCGGTTTGGCGGGCTGGCCGGGGTTGGTGCTGATCAAAAACTCGGTCTCTTCCAGTCCTGTCTCTTATACACATCT
>SDWN01000857.1 GCA_004195305.1 Neptunomonas sp.
TCCAGGTCGGACTGGTAGAGAACCAGGTCGGTATCGTGCCCGGCTGGGGCGGCTGCAAGGAGATGCTACTGCGCAGCTCAGAGCGTTTCGGTGCCGACCACGCGATCGGCCACTGCTTCGAGCTGATCCGCTCGTGCAAGGTCAGCGCCTCGGCAATGGAGGCACAGAAACTGGGATTCTTACGTGAGTGCGATGGTATCAGCATGAACCTTGAGCGGTTATTGTTTGACGCCAAACAGAAAGCGCTAGCGCTGCGTGCGACGCCAACGGCCCCGGTCAGCGAGGTAGCAGCACTGGCACCTGCCCAGGATATTTCGCTGAGCAGCGAGGGCTATCAGGCGCATCTGGAAACCGCCTTATTGCAACTGTTAGCACAGGCGCAAGCGCCAGACTGGTACCCGAATTTTTTCCAGCATGAGCGTGAAACCAACCGCGCTCTGTGCCTGATGCCAGAGGCCAAGGCGCGGATGCAGCACCTGATCACAACCGGCCGAGCGCTGCTAAACTGATCCGACCAGGCGGTCTTATGAGCCGCCTTTTTTAAAACTCTCGAATGAGACCCGGTATCAATGATGCATTAAAGCCGTATCTGCGGTACAACCTAGAAGGCTGACCAAACCAGTATCCGCCAACAATAAAAACAGGGATCGCTATGCAACAGCAACTGACAACCCAAATTCAACGTGCCACCCGTAACTGCATCGGTGATGCCCTGGCGCGCTCGGTGATGCGCCAACCCAACAAGCTGGCGCTGCAATTTGCCGACCGCTGCTGGACCTACCGCCAGCTGGATGATGCGGTCAATCGCGTCGCCAACGCGCTTGTCGGCGCGGGGCTACAACCCGGCGACCGGGTTGCAGCCTATGGCAAAAACTCGGATGCCTACCTGTTCCTGTGGCTAGCGTGCACCCGCGCCGGACTGATCCATGTGCCAGTCAATTTCGCCCTGGTTCAGGACGAGCTCAGCTACATCTTCAACCAATCGGGCGCCCGCGCGATCTTCTGCGATGATGCCCTCGCCGACAACGTCAACAGTCTCAACGCTGAGATCCCGGCCGAGATCATCGGTTCGCTACGCAGCGTAAACAGCGCGACCGGGGCGCTGGATATCCTGGCGATGGCACAGTCTGATGGTCCGACCACCGCACCGTCCGTCGAATTGAATGACAACGACATCGTCCAGATTCAATACACCTCGGGAACCACCTCCGATCCCAAGGGCGCCATGCTCACCCACCGCACGCTGGTCAGCGAATACAGCAGCTGCCAGTTGCATCTGGATATCAGGGAACAGGATCGTCACCTGGCGGGCCTGCCGCTCTATCACACCGCCCAGATTCACGCCTTCTTGATGCCTGCCCTGTTGATGGGTAGCTACATCCATGTGATCGAAACGCCTGTTGTCGATCAGCTACTGGCGCTGATCGAGGCCGAGAAGATCAGCTCATTTTTCGCCCCTCCCACCGTCTGGATCGGCATGCTGCGCCACCCCGACTTTGATAAGCGAGATCTGAGCAGTCTGAAAAATTTATATTATGGCGCCTCGATCATGCCCGAACCGATCGTCGCGGAGCTGGCCAGGCGTTTGCCTGGCAGCGGCCTGTTCAACTGCTACGGCCAAACCGAGATGGCGCCGCTGGCGACTGTGTTGACGCCCGAGCAGCATCTGCTCTATCCCGCCTCAGCCGGCAAGCCGGTCTCCAGCGTGCAGACCCGCATCGTCGACCCCGCCACCATGAAAGACTGCGCTCCGGGCGAGCAAGGTGAGATTGTGCATCGCTCGCCGCACCTGATGGTGGGCTATTGGAACAAACCGAAGGAGACCGCAGAGGCCTTTGAAGGTGGCTGGTTCCACTCAGGAGACCTGGCTTACCAGAACGAGGAGGGCTATATCTTTATCGTCGACCGGATCAAAGATGTGGTTAACACCGGTGGCGTACTAGTCGCCAGCCGCGATGTCGAAGAGGCGCTTTACACCCACCCGGCAGTTGCCGAGGTGGCGGTTATCGGCCTGCCCCACGACAAATGGATCGAAGCGATCACCGCGGTGGTGGTGCTCAAAGCCGACTGCGACACCACCGAAGCCGAGTTGATCCAGCATACGCAGCAACACCTGGCACCGTTCAAGGTCCCCAAGGGGATCCGTTTCGTCGCCACTCTGCCCAAGAACACCGCCGGTAAACTGCTCAAGCGCACCCTACGAAGCCAGTTTGGCTGATAGTGAGCGCTCGCATAGTACAAGGTGTAGGCCTCTAAAAACGCTGCTAGCGGGAAGGTCAACTAATCGCCGGGGGCCCTGCTCCCACAACACCCTCCCCTGACACTGTGGGAGCCTGCCTGCAGGCGATTAGGTTTGCTGCATCAGACTGATACAAAAGATCGCCGGGGCCCGGCTCCCACAACACCCTCGCCAACTACAGTGGGAGCCTGCCTGCAGGCGATTAAGGATACGACCTGGCTGTGATCTCACGCTCAGGTCATATAATCGCCGGTGGCCCGGCTCCCACAACGTCCACCATAGCCCCGACCAATATGGCGGCGCACTGAGCCGCGAACCAACCGCAGCCACTGGCTGCCTCAATAGATCGCCACCCCAAGCAAAACTCAACAACAGCACACCCGTGCCGATGCTAAACGACGTGTTGGCATAGACCTGGGCGTACTGCATCGACGAGGTCATCGAGGTGATAACGCCAGTTGTTGTAATCTACACGCGATTTTCGTCCCTTAGTAGCCAGGCCTAAATAGCACTACCTTAAGCCTGTCCGAAACGATACCGACCCTCGGGCTCCGGCAAGGAAGTCTCATAACCGGTCGTGGAGCCGTCATCAGCGGAGAGTGTTTTGGCCTTCGTTTGACCCAGCGCGGCTCGCCACGCCCAGTAGTCTGTCGGACTTGACCGGTCGTAACGAGGGGAAGACCGATTTGAGGCAGTTTTCGAACTCTTTTGAGGC
>SDWN01000376.1 GCA_004195305.1 Neptunomonas sp.
GCCCCGATCGGGCAACCGGGCAAGCCGCATTGACCACAGTTGGTGCCCGGCAGCATGGCTTCAATCTCCTGCACCAGGGCCGGCTCTTCCACCTTAAGATGAATCGCCGCAACCCCGAGCAGATAACCCAGTCCCAGCCCCAGAAAAGCCAGGGTGATAATGGCCGCAAACATAACGCGCTCCCTTTTAGTGAATGCGTAGCGAATGAAAAGCGAATGAACAATCAGTGCGTCGGCAGTCCGGCAAAGCCCATAAACGCCATCGACAGCAGACCGGCGACGATAAAGGCCACCGGGGTACCGGCAAAGGCTTCGGGTACATCGGCGTATGCCAACCGTTCCCGCAGACCGGCAAAGATCACCATCACCAGGCTGAAGCCCAGCGCCGATCCCATGCCATAGAGCACACTCTGCAAGAAGCTGTTGCCCTGCTGTACATTCAGCAGCGCTACGCCCAGCACGGCACAGTTAGTGGTAATCAGCGGCAGGAAGATGCCCAGCATCTGATACAGCAAAGGGCTGGTCTTCTTCACCAGCATCTCGGTGAACTGCACCACTGCGGCAATCACCAGAATAAAGAACAGGATCCGCAGAAACTCGATCCCCAGCGGGATCAGCAGCCATTGTTCGATCACCCAGCTGGCGGCTGCCGCCAGGGTCAGCACAAAGGTGGTCGCCATGCCCATGCCCAACGCGGTATCCAGTTTTCCGGATACCCCCATAAAGGGGCACAGGCCTAGAAATTTCACCAGCACCACGTTATTCACCAACGCCGTACCGAGGATTAACAACAGATACTCAGCCACCTTGACCTCCAAACCCTTGACCTTCCAAACCATCGCCCTTCTAAAACAGGACCTTCCAAAACAGGACCCTCCAGCGTAGGGCTATCCAACACCGAACTCTCCAAAACAGTGCCCTTTTAAACCAGCCTCGCCAAAACAGTGCAGCGCTTTTTGCTGCACCCGGACCGTTGCAGATGACCCTTTTCAGATGAATGCAGATGCTATGCCAGCCGCTCTAAAATCCGACAAACGAACACAACAAGCTGTTTATAAACAAATTAAATACATACCTAATAACCAGAAGGTGCGCCTTCGGTGTTGTTTTCCTCACACAACACCAGGTCTGCTTAACCGGTTTGTCGCAAAGCCTACATTCATCACAAAGCGCATGGTTATTGGCCTAGCGGATGATTTAGGGGTTGTGGCTCATTAATTGCTAACAGATCAATATAAGTGAGCAATATAAGTGACCGCGCTGCAGACCCGTTCGGCAGCACACGCGTCTATGAGAGACCAGCAGCACTGATGGATGGGACTATGACCAGACAACAAACCGCGCCCTGCGCAGACGCTACCAACCTGCCTGCTGAGGTCTATTTTGAAACGGTAAACCAGGCACCGCTGGCGATCAGCATTACCGATACTCAATCGCGTATTCTGTATGTGAATGCCGCCTTTACCGAGGTCACCGGTTATTCGCTCGAAGAGGTTCAGGGCCAGCACACCCGCATGCTCTCAGCGGGTAAAACGCCTAGCTGCCTTTATGGCGAACTCTGGGCCAACCTATTAAAACAACAGGTATGGTCGGGGCGACTGGTTAACAAGCGTAAAGACCAGCGCCACTACCTGGCAGAGTTAACCATCACCCCGGTGATCAGTGAGTCCGGTGAGACCAGCCATTATCTGGCGATGCACCGCGATATCACCCGGTTGCAAAAACTCAATCAGGAGCTGGATAACCAGCGCACCCTGACCGAATCGATCATCAAAACCAGCCCGGTGGCAACCCTGCTGATCGATAATCTGGGCAAGGTGCGCTTTGAAAATCCCGCGGTAGAGCAGCTCTGCCTGATCCTAGGCTGCGACACCCAGGCACTGACGACCGTGCTCGCCAAACGCCTCGGACTGGTATTTCGGGAGAGTCCCGATTTCAGCGGCTTAGAGTTACGTTATGACATCCCGGGGATTGGCACCCCGCGCTGGCTGAGTTGTTCCGGCAGTTCACTGCAGCTGTGGCAGAGTGACGCCAGTTTTAACCAGGAACAGGCCTACGACTGCCTGCTGCTGACCCTCAATGACATCACCGATCTGAAAGTCCAGCAGCAGGAGGTGCGCATCAACGCACTGATGGCGCGCCTAGCTGAAAACGAGTTGGTCCACAGCATGCGCGAGGCACTCAATGGCGCCATCTACCAGCTGCAGCGCCCGCTTAACATCACCGGTGCAGCGGCGGCGATCCAGGAAAAACGCTGCGGCCAGGACGACCCCCTGCACCAAACGTTACTCGAGGTTCGCGCGTCGTGCCAGCGGGCGATCGACACCCTCCACCATGCGCTGCCCGGTATCCCGACCAAACGTAAAATGCCGTTGAATCTCAATGAATTGCTGCGCGAGGTGCTGTCGCTCTATACCGAACGCCTGCTGGCTGACGGCGTCATCATCGACTGGCAACCCTGTAACACCCTACCCAGCGTGCTCGGTGATGACATCTCGCTGTGCAACCTGTTCAAGCAGTTGCTGGATAACTCGCTTAACGCCATGTCCGATCACCGCACCCGTAACCGCGAACTGCTGATCCAGACCGAGCGCTTGGCGGACGCAGTCCGGGTGCAGATCAGCGATACCGGGCCCGGCATCGCCAGTGAGAACCGCCACAAGGTGTTTGAGCCCTTCTTCAGCACCCGTAAAAACCCCTCCAAGCGTGGCGGCATGGGCCTGGTACTGGCACAGGATGTCGCCAACGATCACGGCGCCACCATCGAGATCGAGCGCATCGGTGAGCCCGGCTGCCGATTCGTGCTGACCTTCCCCAGCCTATCTACGTTGTGAGGTATCCCCTATGAAATCTATATCGATACCACTCAGCAACGATCCGGGCTGCCGCTTTGTATTGACGTTCCCCTGTCTGTCTACGTTGTGAGGTATCCCCTATGAAGTCTTTCAATACCCTGTATCGCGTCAGTGAGCTGCTCAACCGCTCGCTGGATCTGCAAACCACCCTCAAACAGGTGCTGGAGGTGCTACACGCCAAAGCCGCGATGGCCAATGGCATGGCCATCCTGCTCGACCCCCACAGCGGCAAACTGCTGTTGAATGCGGTGCACACCCCGGAACCCCACAAGCTGCCGGATGTCCACTACCTGGAGGGTGAAGGGCTGGTGGGGCGCATCATGGCAACGGGCGACTCGCTGGTGGTTGAGCGCCTTGCCGACGCGCCCGCGTTTCTGGACCGGTTGGGGATCTATGATAGCGAACGGCCCTTTGTCGGCGTGCCCATCTTCGCTGGCAACCACACACCGATCGGTGTGTTGGCCGTGCAGCCGCCTAGAGAGGCCAAGGTGTTACTGCAGGATCGGGTCCAACTGATGGAGATGATCGCCAACCTGATGGGTAACAGCGTGCGCCTGTCCTGGGATGTCGAGAGTGAACGTAAAAACCTCACCAACGAGCGTGACAGCCTGCGCCGCGCGATCAAGGGGGAGCACGGTTTTGATAACGTCATCGGCTCATCCATCCGTATGAAGCAGGTGTTCGAACAGGTGCGCCAGGTCGCAAAATGGGACACCACCGTGTTGATTCGGGGCCAGTCGGGCACCGGTAAAGAGCTGATAGCCAGTGCCATTCATTACAACTCACCCCGTTCCAGCGCCACCTTTATCAAACTCAACTGCGCCGCGCTGCCCGACAACCTGCTCGAATCGGAACTGTTCGGGCACGAAAAAGGCGCCTTTACCGGGGCGTCCAGCCAGCACATCGGCCGCTTTGAGCAGGCCGACGGCGGCACCCTGTTTCTGGATGAGATCGGCGAGATCAGCCCCACCTTCCAGGCCAAATTATTGCGGGTACTGCAGGAGGGCGAACTGCAGCGCGTCGGCGGCACCAAGACCCTCAAGGTGGATGTGCGCATCATCGCCGCCACCAACCGCGATCTGGAAGCCGAGGTCGCCGAGGGTGATTTCCGCGAAGATCTCTACTATCGCCTCAACGTGATGCCGATTCAGGTCGCACCGCTACGCGAACGGATTGAGGATGTTCCGGCACTGGCGCGCTTTCTGGTAAACAAGTTATCCAAGCGTCAGAACCGACCCCTGGAAATTAAAGACAACGCCATCCGGCTGCTGATGCAGCACCCTTGGCCGGGCAATGTGCGCGAGCTGGAAAACTGTCTGGAGCGGGCGGCGATCATGAGCCAGGAGGGCTGCATCGATCAGGACGCGATCGGCCTGACCGGAGTGATTAATCTCCAGGGTACCCCGCTGCCAGCCAGGGTGCAGACGGTGGATCTGGATGATCCCGAGCTGGATGAGCGTGATCGCGTCATCGCAGCGCTGGAACAAGCGGGCTGGGTGCAGGCAAAGGCGGCGCGCCTGCTGGGGATGACAGCGCGGCAAGTGGCTTACAGGATCCAGATATTGGATATCCCGGTGAGGAAGTTGTGAACGCGCTCCTAGCAGCCTGTCAGACTTAACAC
>SDWN01000379.1 GCA_004195305.1 Neptunomonas sp.
ACAAACACCGCCGATTGGTTCATCCGCCCCGGCGCGGATAGTTTGTAGCCATCTCCGGATTTGTAGCTGAGCGCACCGGCATCGACATCGAAGCCTTTAGCCGCCCTTACCCAGCCTTGATTCGACAGCACCACCGTCATCGGATCTGAACCCAACAGATCAACCTCGCTAAACGCCTTGGCTTCGGCCCGAAGTCTGATCGGTGAACGGCGATCATCACCAAACTGCTCGACCGCCGCGTTCAGTTCCTGTTTGATCAGTTTGCGCAGCGCGGCCTTTGAGCCCAGCAGCTTCTCCAGCTTCAGTCGCTCTTTATTCAGCTCGTCCTGCTCGCCGCGAATGCGCATCTCTTCGAGTTTGGCCAGATGGCGCAATTTCAATTCGAGGATCGCTTCGGCCTGGATATCGCTGATAGTAAAGCGCTCCATCAGCACCTGTTTGGGCTTCTCTTCAGACCTGATGATCTCGATAACCTCGTCGATATTAAGAAAGGCTACGAGTAAACCGTCGAGAATATGCAGTCGATCCAGCACCTTTTGCAGCCGATACTGGAGCCGTCGGGTCACGGTATCGGTACGGTACTGGAGCCACTCTGTCAGGATCTGCCGTAGGTTCTTGACCTGGGGCCGACCATCGACACCAATCATGTTGAAATTGACCCGATAGCTACGCTCCAGATCGGTACTGGCAAACAGGTGCGCCATCATCTGCTCGACATCAACCCGGTTGGAGCGGGGAATAATCACCAGCCGGGTCGGGTTTTCATGGTCTGACTCATCACGCAGATCAGACACCATCGGCAGCTTCTTGGCCTGCATCTGCGCCGCAATCTGCTCCAGCACCTTGGCCCCGGAGACCTGATGCGGCAACGCGGTGATGATCACATCACCCTCCTCCATGCAGTACACCGCACGCATCCGTACCGAACCCCGACCGCTGTGATACAGCTTACGCAGCTCCTCCGGCGGAGTGATAATCTCCGCCTCGGTGGGAAAATCCGGCCCCGCAATGTACTCGCAAAGCTCATCGACATCAGCCTGCGGATTATCCAACAGGTGCAAACAGGCGCCCACTACTTCGCGCAGGTTGTGGGCGGGAATATCGGTAGCCATCCCCACCGCGATACCGGTTCCGCCATTGAGCAACACATTAGGCACCTGGGCAGGCAGGGTCAGAGGCTCGCTCAAAGTACCATCAAAGTTGGGCCCCCACTCCACCGTGCCCTGCCCCAACTCGTTCAGCAGTAATGAGCTGTAGGCGGTCAGGCGCGATTCGGTATAACGCATCGCGGCAAAAGATTTAGGATCATCCGCCGACCCCCAGTTACCCTGTCCATCAACCAGCGGATAGCGATAAGAGAACGGTTGCGCCATCAACACCATCGCCTCGTAACAGGCGCTGTCACCGTGGGGATGGAACTTACCCAGCACATCGCCGACGGTACGGGCGGACTTCTTAAACTTAGCTCCGGCCTTGAGCGCCAACTCCGACATGGCATAGACAATTCGCCGCTGCACCGGCTTAAGACCGTCACCGATATGGGGTAACGCCCGGTCAAGAATGACGTACATCGAGTAGTCCAGATAGGCCTTCTCGGTATACTCCTTCATCGATTGGCGTTCGACGCCCTCATCAATCTGAACACTTTCTGACATAAGTTACGTCTGTCTCTGTGACTATTTAGTGAGCTATAAAACGGGTGACTGGATTAAGTACTTAAACAATTGGGTACTTCAATGATCGGGCGCTTAAAACTGAGTACTTAAAGAGATCAAGGCAGGAGCAGCTCGAAGCAACCACCGCCCAGACTGCCACCATTGCTAAGCAGCACCCGCCCACGCTGACCTTCACACTGATGCAATGCAGCCACCTGAACCGAGAAATACAATCCCAAACCGGTACTGCCGCTGACAAAATCGACGCCCATCGGCTGCTCACTCAGCTCGCCAAGCATCTTCTCAGGGTAGCCCGGACCATCATCCTCGATCCGGATCCGCAGCATCCCCTGATCCTGTATACATTCGATCCGCACCTGGGATTTGGCGTAGCGGATCACATTGGTGAAGATATTACACAGCAGCCCCGCCAGCAGATTACGATCGAAACTCCAGCACAAATCCGCCGTTACCTGCTGCTCTATGCTGATTCCCCAGGGTTGCAGAATCGGCTGATTCATCAACACTAGATCCTCTACAAACTCATCCAGATAGTATTCATCCAACTGAATGGGGTACTGATCCTGTTCAAACTTATACAGGGTCAACAGCTGGATCAGGTAGTTATTTAAGCGCGTCGCTTCAAACTGCAACTGCCCCGTATCAAGCGGCTGACCACCCGGCTGAATCGGTAGCTGATTGATCTGATGCATCAGCAAGCCGATAGAGTTTTTCATATCGTGAACCGTCGACGCAAGCAGGGTCGAAAAATCGAGCGAGACCTTAGCTACCATAATTTATCCTTGTTGCTTGAGCTGCAATTTCTGGAATCGTGCTTTCAGATCCTGGTAGACCTTAAAACGCTTACTCTCTGCGGGTAAGGATTTGACTCGACTCAACGCCATACCCACCTCGCGCATCAGTTCGGCATCGATACCTGACTGAACCATATGGTGCATCGCTACCTGCGCCAGATTGAGGTTGATCGCAAAGCTACGCGGATTCTCCTCTATCGCGAGCTCCAGCACCACCAACGCCTTGGCAATGTCGCCATTACTGTACAACGCTGCCGCCTCGCTGTTGCGCTGCGATTCACCACTCTGCATCTGCCCAACCAGCTCGGCCGCAAAATCTGCCTTACCTGATTGCTCCAACTGCTCGATCAACTGCTCCTTAAACGCGTCGGCAATATCCCCCTGCTCCTGTCTCTTATACACATCT
>SDWN01000612.1 GCA_004195305.1 Neptunomonas sp.
GTGAAACAGATCAGCTTCGACATCCCTGCCGGTCAGACCCTGGCGCTGGTGGGCGAATCAGGTTCGGGTAAGTCGGTTTCGGCACTCTCGATACTGCGCTTGCTACCACAGGCCGCTCCCCCGACCGGTCAGATTCTGTACCAGGGACGCGACCTGCTGCAGGCCGACGAGACAGCGATGCGTCAGTTACGGGGAGATCGGATCGGGGTGATTTTTCAAGAGCCGATGACCTCGCTCAACCCGCTTCACAGCATCGACCGCCAGATTGCGGAGACCCTATTACTGCACAAAGGCATGAACAAACGCCAGGCCCGCGAGAGAACCCTTGAACTGTTGCAGCTGGTCGGCATCCGTGACCCGGAACAGCGCCTCAAGAGCTACCCGCATGAACTCTCCGGGGGCCAGCGGCAGCGGGTCATGATCGCCATGGCGCTGGCCAACGAGCCGCAACTGCTGATCGCCGATGAGCCCACCACCGCACTCGACGTCACTATCGCCCAGCAGATTCTGGAGCTGTTGCGCGAACTGCAACAGAAATTGGGGATGGCGATCCTGCTGATCAGTCACGACCTCAACATCGTGCGCCGCTATGCCGACCACGTCTGCGTGATGCACCAGGGCCGGATCGTCGAAACCAACAGCTGCGCCGAGCTGTTTGCCAACCCGCAGGCAGATTACACCCGCCTGCTGCTGGATGCCGACCCCTGCGGTGCACCGCTCTGCCTCCCAGACACTGCCGATACCCTGCTAAGTACCGCTCAACTCAAGGTCTGGTTTCCAATCAAGCAGGGGCTGCTGCAACGGATCGTCAGACACGTCAAAGCGGTCGACGGCGTCGATATTAACCTGCGCCAGGGCGAAACCCTCGGCGTGGTCGGTGAATCGGGCTCAGGTAAAACCACCCTCGGACTGGCTATTCTGCGTCTGATCGGCAGCCAGGGTGAGATCCGCTTTCAAGGCCAGACCCTACATAACCTAAACCAAAAACAGGTCAAGCCGCTAAGGCGCGAACTACAGGTGGTGTTTCAGGACCCTTACGGCAGCCTCAGCCCACGTATGACCGTGGAGGAGATCATCACCGAGGGCTTAGTAATCCATGCCATCGGCGACCCAGCCAGTCGCATACAGCGGGTCACCGAAGTGCTGCAGGAGGTTGGCTTAGAGGCCGACTCCCGGCACCGCTATCCGCACGAATTCTCCGGCGGGCAGCGCCAGCGAATCGCTATCGCTCGTGCGCTGGTACTCAAACCCAAGCTGATCATCCTCGACGAACCCACCTCGGCACTGGACCGTACCGTGCAGTCACAGATTATCGACCTGCTGCGCGCACTCCAGGCCAAACATCAACTGAGCTATATTTTTATCAGTCACGATCTGGCTGTCATCAGGGCGCTGAGTCATCAGCTGTTGGTGATGCAAGCCGGAAAAGTGGTGGAACAGGGCCAAGCACGGCTGCTGTTTGAGCAGCCTCAACATCCGTACACCCGTACCCTACTGCAAGCGGCTTTTCGCTAAAGCCAAGTTAAGTTAAGTTAAGTTAAAGACTAAATCCGTCCTTGGAGGGCTCAACTGGACGTTTAAACTCCTGCACAAACGGCTGTTTCTTCATTACCGGAGCCACCTCTTTTTTCATTACCGGTGCCACCTCTTTTTTCTCAGGGACGACCTCTTTGGCAGGTTCAGGAGCCTCAACAGCGGCTGCAGCCGCCTCCCCTGTTGCCAGTACCGCGAGCAGTTCAGTACGGTGCTGGGCCAGATATAAGCTCAGCTCCGTACGCTGCGTCTCATCCAGCTCAATCTCGGGAGGATGATCAAGCAACACCTGATCGACTTGCTCTGCCACGTCAAACACAACATCCCAGAGTTGCGCTTCCTCGGCACTGGTCACTTTTATTTTTTCTTGACCGTTAATCTCGTAAATAAAAACCGTTTTACGTTCAAATTTTTTCATGGGCCTCACCACACCGTTTAGATGAGCTGCTCAGCCAATGGCCCGGTACGGAAACATTTACCCAAGCAGTATCGGGTTACTTAATTATTGTTCAATAAATTCAGACTAACCTAGATTAAACGTCCTTTTTCTGGTTTTTACCCTTATCCTGACTCAGATCAGACAAAACAGGCCGATTTAAAACGCTCGTTCGACGAGACTTCCGATCGTCCTCATGACCCACACTATCATTCTGATGCAGCAGCCATCCTCCTCCTAGGAGCCGTCCGACCCGCCCAGATCTGATCCAACCGTTTTTTTTGTGCATTTAATGACCAGCCAGACTCGACATTTACACGCCAACTCTTTAAAGTGCGCCCTTTTGTGTAGGCCCCATTGGGATCTACGGCCCCATGCCACTATCTGCTCACTCCCAGGAATACCTCTTTGATATCCACCGCGAACATCACCATGCAATTTGGCGCAGAGCCTTTGTTTGAGAACATTTCAGCGAAATTCGGTAACGGTAACCGCTATGGCCTGATCGGCGCCAATGGTTGCGGAAAATCGACCTTTATGAGAATCCTCAGCGGCGAGCTTGCACCTACCGCGGGCAACATCTCCATCACCCAGGGGCAGACCGTCGGTACCTTAAGCCAGGACCAGTTTGCCTTCGAGGAATACAGCGTCATCGATACGGTCATTATGGGCGATGCCGCGTTATGGAAGGTCAAGCAAGCGCGGGACCGAATCTACGCCATGCCGGAGATGAGCGAAGCCGACGGAATGGAAGTCGCTCACCTTGAAACCGAGTTCGCCGAGATGGATGGTTACAGTGCCGAAAGCCGTGCCGGCGATATCTTGCTGGAAGCGGGTATCTCAGAACATTACCATTTTGGCTCGATGCAGCAAGTCGCACCGGGGTGGAAGGTTCGGGTATTGCTAGCCCAGGCACTGTTCGCCAATCCTGATATTCTGCTGCTGGATGAGCCCACCAACAACCT
>SDWN01000619.1 GCA_004195305.1 Neptunomonas sp.
AGATGTGTATAAGAGACAGCCGTAGTAGCTCGGCAGGGGTTGGCTTAGAGCCTGCAATGCACGAATGCAGTGCATCTCGGCCAGTTCTGCTCGAAGCGCTTCAAAGTCCGAGCGGTTGAGCAACAGGGTTTCGTGCATTTTCCCCTGGCCGCGAAACCGATGAACTAGTTCGCAAAGGTATGTACTGATCATGATTGACTCCTGGCGCTGGGGGCGCGTTATTGTCTCTCTTGTCCAGTGGGTAACAGATACGCAGAATCGAGTTCAAGAAATATAGCCATGCAGTGCGTTGGTCTCAGGTGTAATTCAGCGGCTCGGGTTGACCGCGTTTAGATTTGGAGGTTGACTATTAACCTGGTGGACAAATAGGTAATAGGTAAATGAACGACACTGAAAATTCATCCTCCCTGGTGGTTCAGGGAAGCATGTTTGAAGAGCAACGAATCATCTCTGAACTTCTAAATGCTGGCGTGAGTCACCCACAACTGTTGCTCTGGCAGTACGCGACACCGGCTGTCATCCTGGGATGTTCTCAGCGCCCTGATGAAGCGCAGTTACAACGTGCCGAGCAGGCGGGTTTGCCGATCATGCGCCGTGGTTCTGGTGGCGGTGCAGTGCTGGCCGGCCCCTGGATGCTGAGTGTGACCCTCTTCATTCCGGAAGCACATGAGGTTGGTGGATTAAATATCATTGAAATCTTTAGCTGGCTCGAACGGATCTGGACCCAGGCACTGAATGACTGCGGGGTTAACTGCAAAGGGGTCGATAAAACACTGATTGACCAATCCAAAGAGATCTCCAAGCAGCAGGGGGTGGCGTGGGCCTGTTATGCGTCTTTGTCGCACGGCGAAGTAGTCAGCCCAGACGGGCGGAAACTGGTCGGGCTGGCGCAGATTCGTAAGCGCAAAGGGATCGCGCTGGTCAGTGGCCTGCACCTCGCCCCCTGTGATTGGCGAGTGCTCTGTGATGTGGTCGTCAATGACCCCGGTAAGGCCGCAGTCCTCGACTCATTGAACGCTAATGTAGAGCAGTTAAGCGGTGCGTCGGCCAGCAAATTGATCCCCCAAATCATTCACCACTTTATGCTGGGATTGTCCGAGGAGTTCGACCTGTTGGATGTTATGCAAGCTGAGAAGGAGCCTTAATGATCAGGAGGCAAGGTGATTTTTCGCCGTAGCTTTATCGTGTAGCTGTATGTTTATTAATGCTAATTACTTGGTTTCAGCCCTCGTTGGCAGTCATTGGTCCGCAGTCCTTAGCGTTGATCGGTTAGCGAAAGGGTCAATGACTGTGAGCGGGTGCCAGCTGAGTTTTCAGCCACTCACTGACTGTCCCGCGACTGTGACGGCGCCGAGCAGGCGGGGCGCGATGACGTTGCTATTTCAGCTTGCTACCGCCGCTGCGCCGCTCGCCTTGCTCTGATTATTTCTGAGCACGGACCCCCATGAGCCGCTCGACTTTCTCCACGTTCCTGAAGCCGGCCGCTTTGAGCCGGCGGATGACGCCATCGACAAAGCTGCTCCCCTTCTTTAGCAGGTGCGGATTTCCAGTGTAATGAAAAAGTCGTCCACCCCGGCGCAGCACCCGGAAGATCTGGCGGTAGAACTCCTCGCTGTAAAGCTCCCCGGCGAGGGAAAAACGTGGCGGGTCGTGAATGACCGAATCGAAGGAGGTTGGGGGCATTGTGCCTATCAGCTCATAGCTACTGCCCTGACGCTGAATGATACCCTCCTGCTCCAAAGCGTTTGACCAGGGATTCAGGGCACGCAGCGCCATCACCTCCCGGCTCAGCTCGATGCTGAGCACCTCCCTTGCACCCAGGCGGTGAGCAGCGATAGCCGCGTAGCCCAGCCCGCTGCAACAGTCCAGCACCCTGTCGCCCTGGCGCACCGCTTGTTTCGCCATCTCGGAAGCGCTGATAAAGGGGTCGGTACCCTTGGAGATGTGCATCTTGACGCCGCTAATTTCAAGCAGCGGTGCTCCCGCCGTGGGAACGAGCTTGTAGTAGCCAGAACTGCGGTCCTCCAGCGGATCCAGCTCCCCATCGCGACAGAGGAAGATCTTCGTTGTCTTCTTGACGATAGTTTTAAGTTCATCGACGCAGAGCCTATTGTCTTCGTCGAGCATCAGGCCCTGTTCATACAGGGAGAAGTCCCGCTCCGAAAGATTCAGGTCCGTAGAGAGCCGAACGCAGGAAAGCCCCTTGGCTAGAGCCTCTAGAGCCAGCCTGGCATTTTCAGCATGAAGGTAGTAGTTGGGCATGTCGTTCGTCTGGTTTGTTAGAGATTGTGTACAGCACTATACACTGGGAACTCTAATGGTCGTTGATTAAATACACATCCGCAGCCAAGACGCGCGTCCCTGTGGTGATCCTGTTTGGGACGATAGAGCAGATGGGCGGCAAGCTAATCCGAGTGATAGCCATGGCTCGCGCAAACTTGATAGCCTGCTTGATTGCCAAGCCGCAAATCGAGCCCTGTAAGAGGCTGCTAACCTGATGGATAAATAGGTTCCAGACCTATTCCTAATTACCCACAAGCCTCCGCCATGATGCAGCAGACCCATTCTCGCGAGCTCGTATGCCCATGACTTGGTGTGGTGATGGCTGAAGATCATGTGGATGTGCCACCTCCAGTCGATACAGCGACAGACTGCTGGTTGAATTTTATTCAGCCACGTCCGTGTCAGTGCCGCGTTAGGGATTAAAAATAACGAACCGCAGTCAGTCGTGGCAGATTTTGTTTAGTACGGTCTGCCAAGCTTTACTGTGTCCCCGCCAAGCAGATACTCAGACGCCCCTAAACGGGCAACCGGGTCTAATTTCAAGGTGTCTACTTTGTAGCGACCTTTGGCATCAAGTTTAATCACACTGTCGTCAATGTAGATCTGGTTGACC
>SDWN01000848.1 GCA_004195305.1 Neptunomonas sp.
AGATGTGTATAAGAGACAGCCCTGAAAGGTATCACCGGCATGGGAGAAAAGTTCGGGCGCATATTCACCATAAACCCCATAAACCAGCAACACTGTCCCCATGATCACAAAAACGGTGCCAACCACCCGCCGCGCCAGCTCGATGCCGATAAGATGGCCAAGGCGCGCGAACTGTTCGACAGCTACCGGCTTGACGATGACGGCTGCATCAAGGTGATCGCCGAGATGTTCGAGCGTACCGAAGAGCTGCTCGATCCGCATACCGCGATCGGCGTCAAGGCTGCCGAAGTGTGCCGCCGCGATGCCGAAACGCCGATGGTGGCGCTGGCAACGGCGCACCCGGTCAAGTTCCCGGAGCCGGTGGTCAGCGCCGGTTGCAAGGCGCCTGAACTGCCGCACCATCTTGAAGATCTGTTTGAGCGCGAAGAGCGCTATCAGGTGCTCGGCAACGATCTGGCAGCGGTGCATGCCTATGTCGCCGAACAGCTCGGCTGATCGGCTCCGCTGGCCAATACAGCCCCCTAACGCCGGCCCAGTGCCGGCGTTTTATATCCAGGGATGGATGTGCCGTTTTTTGCTCCTGCAAAAACTGCACTTCCTACGTCCTTGTAGGGCGTATGCCTTGAGAGCCAAGGATGGCGGTAAAGGCGATATCCAGGGATGGATGTGTCGTTTGTTGCTGCTGCAATAACGGCACTTCCTAGGTTCTTGCCGAGTGTATGGCTTGAGAGCCGGTGATGGCGCTAAAGGCGGTCTGCCGGGCAGTACTTAATCAGGAATGCTTCAATGGATGATCTGTTCTTTATTCTATCCAAACTGATCTGGACCTTCGCCCGTCCCGATCATCTTATGTTACTGCTGTTGACCCTGGCGGTATTGATCCTGGGTTGGAACAGTCCCAAACGAAAAGCCCGGGGCTGTGCCTTGGGGCTGCTGGGGCTGATCTGGATAGTCGCGCTGTTTCCGGTTGGAGAGAGCTTGCTGCATCCGCTGGAGCAGCGTTTTGGCGTGCCGCAGCGGCTCGAGCAGACGCCGCTGGCCGGTATCATCGTCCTCGGTGGCGCGGAAAAGCTGGCGGCGATGCGGTTTCATCAGCGCGCTGAGTTTACCGAGGCAGCGGAGCGGGTGATGGCGGTGCCGGAACTGGCGCAGCGCTTTCCCGATCTGCCGATCATCTACAGCTGCGGTTCGGGCTGGCTACTGGAGCCGGATATTAAAGGCGCGGATTATACCAAATTGTATTTCGATGCCATGGGGCTCGGGGGGCGGGTGCTATACGAGCGCGAATCCCGTAACACCTTTGAAAATGCATCCCTGAGTGTTGCTCTGGCAGGCGAGCGTATCAAGGGTACCTGGTTGCTGGTGACCTCTGCGTTCCATATGCCGCGTTCGGTGGGGGTGTTTCGGCAACAGGGCTGGACGGTATTGCCCTATCCGGTGGACTACCGCGGTGCGCCGCTTGGCTGGAATATCTATTTTAACCTCAGCGATAATCTTGAGGATCTGACCATGGCGGTCAGAGAATGGGTCGGGTTACTGGCCTATCGATTGAGTGGCAAGACCCACACCTTATTGCCGGGAGAGCTGAACCATGAATAAACAGATCATTAGCCGTCCACCAGAGATTGCGCCGGGGTTGGTGCAGTCAGGATTAGTGCCGCTGTTACAGCGCATCTATAGCAGCCGTGGGGTGCACACGGCCGATGAGTTGGATTACGCCCTGAAAGGACTGTTGCCCTACCATGCGCTGCGCGATATTGACCCCGCAGTGGCGCATATAAGTCGCTCGATTGAGGCGGGGGAAAGGATTCTGGTGGTCGGTGATTTTGACTGCGACGGCGCGACCAGCAGTGCCCTGGCGGTCGCGGCGTTGCGGGCGCTGGGGGCGGCCTGGGCTGGCTATCTGGTGCCTAATCGATTTGAGTACGGCTATGGGCTGAGTCCTGAGATTGTCGCGGTGGCGCAGCAGCAGTCCCCCGACCTACTGATCACGGTGGATAATGGCATCTCCAGCGTTGCGGGTGTCAGGGCGGCGAAGGCGGCGGGGATGCGGGTGGTGGTGACCGATCACCATCTGCCGGGTGATGAGTTGCCAGAAGCCGATGCGTTGGTTAATCCGAATCAGCACGGGTGTGATTTCAGCGGTAAGAATACCTGCGGCGTCGGGGTGATCTTTTATGTGATGACCGCCGTGTGCCGTGCGTTGCAGCAGCGAGGCTGGTTTGAGAGGCGCTCTATCGCGGTCCCCAATATGGCTGAGTTTCTCGACCTGGTGGCCCTGGGTACAGTCGCCGATGTGGTGCCGTTGGATCACAATAATCGAATCTTTGTCGATCAGGGGCTCAAGCGCATTCGGGCCGGACGTTGCCGTCCCGGCATCGCCGCGCTGGCTGAGATCGGCGGACGCACGTTGACGAAGCTGGTGGCTGCCGATCTGGGGTTTGCTATCGCGCCGCGTCTGAATGCGGCCGGACGGCTTGAGGATATGTCGATTGGTATCGAATGTCTGTTGACGCAATGTCCGGATGAGGCACGCCGGCTGGCGCTGCAGCTGGACGAACTGAACCAGGACCGCAAGTTGATTGAGCAGCAGATGCAGTCGCAGGCGCTGGCTATCTTGGCTCAGATGGAGCTCGGTGCCGATGCGCAGCTGCCTTTTGGGGTTACCCTGTTCGAGCCCGACTGGCATGAAGGGGTGATTGGTATCCTGGCATCGCGGATTAAGGAGCGTCTGCATCGGCCGGTGATCGCCTTTGCCCAGTCCGAGGGCGGCCAGGTTAAAGGGTCGGCGCGTTCGATTCCGGGGCTGCATATTCTGTCTCTTATACACATCT
>SDWN01000155.1 GCA_004195305.1 Neptunomonas sp.
CAGATATCTATATGCTGGCCACGGATCATGGCGAAACTATCGGCGTGATGAAAATAGGCTGCTCCGGGGATCACCGTAACCGGCTTTTTACCGGCGTTGATCAATTCAGGATCTTCCTGACCCGGCTCCGGGGCAATCCCCATGCCCAACAATCCATTCTCAGTGTGGTAGATCACCTCGCGTCCTGCTGGCACGTATTGCGCCACTTTCTCGGGAATACCGATCCCCAGGTTGACGTAGGATCCGTTAGGGATATCCAGCGCAGCGCGCTTGGCCATCTGCTCACGGTTCCAGCCTGAAATAGTGTCTGTCTGAGTGCTCATGGGTAACTCCTCCCCGCCGCAACGAGTTTGGATTCCTGGGCTGGATAGGCCACAGTCACGATACGATCAACAAATATGCCTGGCGTCACGACCATCTCGGGATCAATGGCTCCGACTTCCACCTGCGCCCCGGTCTGGGCAATAGTGATGTTGGCGGCCATCGCCATAATGGGACCAAAGTTACGCGCGGTCTTGTTGTAGACCAGGTTGCCGTAACGGTCAGCGCGCTCACATTTGATCAGTGCGAAGTCAGCCTTAAGACCGAATTCCATCACATAATCACGCCCGTCGAAGTTGCGTAGCTCTTTACCTTCGGCCAACGGCGTACCTACCGAAGTGGCCGTATAAAAAGCCGGCACACCAGAACCCCCAGCACGAATACGTTCAGCCAGGGTACCCTGGGGAACCAGTTCCAACTCGATCTCACCAGCACGGTAAAGGTCAGGGAACACGGTCGAGTTAGCCGTACGCGGGAAAGAGCAGATCATCTTTCCAACCTGCTTGTTCTCGATCAAGGCTGCCAAACCCACGTGACCGCTGCCGGTGTTGTTGTTAACCACGGTCAGATTTTTTGCGCCGGAGTCGATCAGCGCATGGATCAGTTCGATCGGGCTGCCCGCTTCACCAAAGCCACCCACCATAACGGTGGCACCGTCGAAGATATCGGCGACCGCTGCGGTAACCGAATCTATGCGTTTATCTATCATTGTCATTACCACTCAGCGTTTGAGGTGAGAATTTGAGGTAAGAGTTTCAAACAGAGAGAGTTGACGGCCTAGAGCCCCTCAACCCCTCCGCATCGACGTTACGCCAGCCGCGCTTGCAGCGCAGCTGCCAGGCTCTCCTCAATCTCTTTGAGCTCATCCTCGAAGAAATGCTTTTCACCCTCGTACGGTTGCAGCAAGTTGATCTTGTTCTCGCTCTCATCCCACTTAGCCATGAACACCCGGTCCATCCACGCCATATTCCGCGCTTCGGTAAACTGCAGCGCGAAGCACTTTTCACCGTTTATGATGGAGTAACCCATAATCGCCAGCTTACCTGCAGAGATCGTCATCGACAGATGGCGTGAAGGCCGGTTGATAGAGGACAGCGAGCGGTAAATAAGATTGAACACACGCTGATAGTCTGCCAGCGGTGCGGTGAAGTAGTGGTGCTCACCGGTAGGTCGAGCGGCGTACATAGAGTGGAAACTGATGCACATCATCCCCAGGATCTCAGCCAGATCGATCCAATTCTGGGCCGAGCGCTCTACATCAACGCTGCCGTCTTCATGGGTAAACAGGCTGATGTGGTTCATCATCGGACTCTGACTACGGATATTGACGCCCGCGTTCTGCAGACGGCGAATCGCAGCGATGGTACTGGGGTTAAGCAACTCACGCGGAGTGGAGAAGTGCGCCATCCACGCCAGCTGAACACCGTTGTCACGCAGGTCAGAGAACAGCGCCAGCATCTTGTCGTACTTGTGGCTCAGGATCATCTCCGGCTGGAATGTCAAAGAGCGGGTCGCCAGACGAATATTTTTGACATGCAACAACGCCGGATCTTCGATGATCGGCCGGACATATTGCTCCAGTCGATTGACCGGCATATAGCCACCGTCACCGCCCGTAATCAGCAAATCGGTGACCTCGGGGTGTACCCGCAGGTAGTCGTGTATCTGGGCGATATCCTTCTGGATAAACATATCCTCGTCACCGCGCACCTGGGCGTGACGGAAACAATAGGTACAGAAAGAGAAGCAGTTCTGGGTGGTGCGATCAAAAACCAGCTGACATTGCGGATATTTGTGCTGGCTGCCATCTAGAAATTCAACCTCGCCTTCACTATTTTCAAACCAGGGCTTGTTGAGCTGCTGGTTACCATCGTGAGGATTGGTTTCCTCTTGGTAGGCCACCGCGATGCGGGTGCGCTCTTCGGCCGTCGCTGCATTGGCATAGGCCTGGGTCACTTTTTCGTTGATCATTCCGGGCTGCGGCATCACCAGCTGGAACACGGCATCCGTTTCAAAGTTGTCCCAATCAATACTGTTAAGCGAGTGACGCGTCGCCAGAAAACGGTACACCTCAACAAACAATTCACGATCAGCGGTGTAGCCTATGTCGACGCCATTAGCCTCCAGGATCGAACTAACCTCCCGAAAGCCCTTCAAGCCGGTATAGTTGTCACGCTCATTAAACAGGAATTGACGACGCTCAAGCAGGCCGGAGTGTTGCGGATAGGAGGCTTGCAAGCGGCTCAGCAGTCCTGTCGGCAACAACTTCTCAGCTTCGATGACCTTGCGGATTTCTTCGGAATACTGATAACGCTCCATCATCTTCTGCACATCAGATGACGCCACCGTAAAAGGAACCGCATCAGGATTATAGTTCGGCGCACTGGGAATAAGTTCAGCTGTCTCAATATTGTTCATTGTTATCTCGCTATAGTTAGCTATGACTGCTAAGGCCCGGGTTAAATAGTCTGAACACTCATCGTGTAACGACGACTCAAACAAAATAGCCAACCGCCTATCTAATTAAAATTTTGTTTCGGCTGCATCACCTGAACCTGTCTCTTATACACATCT
>SDWN01000159.1 GCA_004195305.1 Neptunomonas sp.
GCCGGTGTACAGCAGCACCCGCTTGCCGCGCAGCTTTTGTCGCCAGGGTGCCAGTTCAACATCCAAACGCGCTTCCTCGCGGGCGATCACAATCTCGGTACGCTGGATCAGATCCGCATCACCGATCAAGCCGGCAAAGTCGCGCAGCGCCTGGGAGGTATCACGCACCCCGTAGAAACTACCCTCGAACCAGGGCGTGCCGTACAGCGTCTTGAGCTTGCGGGCCACATTCACCATCGCCTTGGAGCAGACCATCATGTTGACGTCGGCCTGATGCATGCTCTGCACTTCATGGAAACGGGCATCGCCGGACAAGGTACAGAGCACCCGGATCCCCAGCTCATCGAGCAGCGGCAGCACGTTCCACAGCTCGCCGGCGATGTTGTACTCACCGATCAGATTCACGTCATACACCGGAATGCCTGCCGGATGGACCGGTTTAGCCGCCTTGTCTGCGGTGCCGATCACATATTTGAGCATCGACTCACCGGCGATGCGGTTGCCGAGGTTTTTGGAGCCGTAGAAGCCGGCCCCATCGACCGGCACCACCGGGGTTCCCCAGCGCTCGCTGGCGGCTTTCGCGACCGCTTCGATATCGTCGCCGATCATCGCCGGCACGCAGGTGTTGTAGATAAAAACGGCCGCGGGTGAGTAGTTATCGATCACCTGTTTGATGCTGTGGAACAGGCGTTTCTCGCCGCGGCCCATGATCACATCCTGCTCGGTCAGGTCGGTGGTCATCCCCAGCCGGTAAAGTGTTGGGCCGCTGGAGCGGGTGCCTCGGTTGTCCCAGGAGTTACCGGCGCAGGCGATCGGACCGTGAACGATATGCGCGACATCAGCGATGGGCAACAGCGCGATCTGGGCACCGTCAAAAGCACAGCCTCCGGCCGAGACTCCGGGGTTCGGCTTGGCACAGCCGGACTTGGACTTGTCATTGTGGGAACAGGCGGGTTCATCGAGCAGTTCAGCAATCTGTTTGGATTTCATGGTCTCTCCTGGTGCCGAAAAATTCCTATCGTTACGCTAGAGCAACACTTGTGCCACAGGTAAACTATTGATTGTTCGTGTTGATTTGGTTGTTTTGTCGGATTGATGACAGAGGATAAGAGCGCAATGCGGTGATCCTGACAAAGCCGAGAGCTGACTTCAGAGTGATTGTCGGAATTCATTCCGACAATGCCTTCAAGCGGCTACCTATGTCGGGTGAACACCAACCCACAAAATCCGATATACATGCGTGGGTCGGTATTTATTTCGACCAAGGTGCTGCATGCGTCGGGTTAAAACCCGACCCACAAAATCCGATATACATACGTGGATCGGGGTTTATTTCGACCAAGGTGCTGCATGCGTCGGGTTAAAACCCGACCCACAGGTACGCAGTTGTGTCGGGTTTTAACCCAACGAGGGGATACCAGAGGGATTACGCCTCTGCGGCTTCCAGGATATGCGCCAGTGGCTCGTGGTTGCCCATCAACTTTGCCATCCAGGGCGGCGGGGTGCCTTTTAAAACAGCTTGCAGCTTACTCAGCACCTCATCGATCGGGCTTTGGTTAGGGTCTTTCAACGGGTAGATGCCGGTCTTGATCACCTTGGCCGCAGCGGGACCGCCGATCGAGGCGACATAAAGCAGCTGGCAGTCAGCAAGCTGGGCTGCGCGAACAGCGTTCTTCTCGACCCCGCCTTCCTGGCTGGCACTGCGGGTTTCCAGCAGCTCGGCATGCTCGGCATCAAACTGGTAGATGGCGAAGGTTTCACAGCTACCGAAATGGCCGTCAACCTGGGTGCTATTGTTGGTTGCGATAGCGATCTTAAAACGAAAATCGTTGGCGTTCATCGGGCCTCCAGTCAGCCGCTCAGGCTGGGCTAAAAACACGGCAACTGCGTCGCTCGGAGCTGCCGTAAAAACCGGTTCGGAGAAAACCGGCATGGAAAGCGCCCATTCAACTGATGGGCAGAATACAGTTATCGATCGGGCAGATCGTGACACATTTGGGTGTCTCGGCTTCGCCGTCACACTCGCTGCAGGTAGCGGCCTTGATCTTGAATGCCACCAGCGTTTCGCTGATGCACTCGTTGGGACATTCGGGTACGCAGTCACCACAGCCGATGCATTCGTCTTCAACAATATAAAGGGCCATAAAAATTCTCCTTAACTCTTTTTAATACCGGGACTGTCTTGACGTAATCCCTTGCAGGCAGGCTCAGGCCCGGCGTACACGTAAGGTTTTAGGCAGTTTAGGCTTGGCATCCAGCGGATCCAGATACCAGGCGGAGCCATCGTCGAGCTCTACCTTACCGCCCCATTTGTCCGCCTTATCGTGCTCCAATGACACCACCATCGCCTCCAGATCTTTCTTGGGGATATACAGTGACAGCTTGCCTTCGTGTTCTCTAAACATAACGCTGGGCATGGTTCTCTCCACAAGATGTCGGCCGGGAAAGCGTTTCCCGGCCTGCTTAATCGGAAGATAAGCCCGACCGGAGGCCGGACTAACACCCTTAACGAACCAGATCGAAGTTGTAGTCGGTGACACCGAGTTCCATCGTTTCATCGTCCAGCTTGGCCAGCACCTCGTTGACCAACGTGGTCAGGATCTGCATCGCCCCTTCATAACCCAGCGTGGTCTGACGATGCATATGGTGACGATCGAAGATCGGGAAGCCCATGCGGATCAGGGGCACCTCAAACTCCTTACCTTTGGCGCGCGTATCGCGCTGCAGGAACTTGCCGTAAGAGTTACCGATCACGAAGTCTGGCTTGTTGGTAAACAGCAACGAGCGCAGATGCCACAGGTCCTTGCCGTAGTGGATCTCACAGTTACTGCCAAACGGAGACTCGTCCAGTACTGCCTGCATCTGTTTAGCCCAACGCTTGTTGCCGTTGTTGCTAAGGATGATGGACGGTTCTGCAC
>SDWN01000695.1 GCA_004195305.1 Neptunomonas sp.
TCATTGTTCAAATGGTCAGTACGGGCCTGATCGAATCTAACCGGTACGTGCTTGCGGGTTAGATTACAGGACATCGTTGGGATTTTAAGACTATATTTTAGCGGCAACATACATCGAGAGGCTAATGATGAAAATTTCCGCATCTAACGTGTTATCGGGGACGGTTACCGGTATCGAAAGCGATGATAAGAGTGCTTATGTTTCGGTCGATATTGGAGGGGATCAGATAGTTACCGCAGCCATCACCCTTGAAAGTGTCAACATGCTGGAGCTTGAGCTCGGTAAGCAGGTTTTCGCAGTGGTCAATGCCTGGGATGTGATGATCGGCACCCATCATCATACTCGCTGAACGTTGATGACCTCTGGTTACGATTAACGCAGCGTCTTAATAGAAGCCGCAAGGGTGCGTCATCATGGGTCGCAGCCCCATGCGAGCCCCTGTGATGGCGACTCCGCAAAAGTGCTGCGGGTCGGGTAGCGGGGTGGGCCCATAGGCATCATGAATCCAAAGGGGTTCGGTGTCGAGGCCAAGGCCTCGAGCAAACAGTTGTGCGAAATCACCGTGTTTTGCAATCGTTTCTGGAAAAGTAGATCCGGTTTAAATTATCAGTAGCTTAGCCAAGTAAATCGCGCTCTTGTGTGGTTCATGTCGTTGCTTTGCTGTAGTAATCCCATAGCAACAGCGAACCGACACTCCGCCAGGGGGCCCAATGGCTGATAAGTTCACGAGCCTGTTTCGGTGTAGGTCTAGTCGGCAGCTTTTTAAGACGTTTCAACGCCTCCAGCAAGGCAAGGTCGTCGGCTGGAAAAATGTCCTGGCGCTTGAGGGCAAGTAATAGATATATGTCGGCGCTCCAGCGGCCGAAGCCCCTAAGGGAGGTAATTGCCTTGATTGCTTCAGTATCGCTCATCGCCCCCAGGCTATCGATGTCGAAGCGTCCTGTTATAACCGCGTCTGCCAGGCCTTTGGCATATTCTATCTTGCGGAACGATAATCCGGCGGTACGCAGGGCAAGGTCACTTTGAGATAACAGGGCCTGAGCGGAAATTGTCGGCAGAAGGGTTATGACCCGGCCCATTATCGCCTGAGCGGCAGTTGTAGAGATCTGCTGGCTGACAATTGCAGAAAGAAAGGCTTCAAATCCTGCCGGGCGTATCCGGGGTGCTGGTATGCCGAGTTGATTCACAGCTTGGGCTATATCGTTGTCTACGTCGGCCAAGGCTGCGATACCGGTAGCAATGATCTGTTCGTCCATCTTATTTCTAAAAATCGTATTCAGAGCAGTGCCAGACATGCTGAGGCAAGGGGATGTTCGCAGATATCCCCCTGACAGTCACTGACTCTCGCTGTAGATCGTGCTCGTGTGAACGGTCATCAGTCGTTATCACTTGGGTATGTTTCTGGCTATTACTGGTGAGATTATTAGTTTCTAGTAATCGTTTCATGATCTACTCCTGTTGATTTTATACAGCGTTTATTGATCTATAAAACGGATTTTGAATCCAAATCAAAAAAGGCTATAACAGATATATTGGTGGGTTTGGGGAGCGCAGACAAATTAAAAGATTCAATCGATTGATAAGTTTGTATTTGAGTTTATGAGTCGATCGTCAATTGATAAGCTGAAGATATGAATCGTTTGGTTTTTTTAATTTGAAATATTAATAGCAAAGAATTAATAATCACATTAACAGCACTAACGCTGGGGTCATCAGGATTTCGGATGCAGGCAGTTTTCCTGAATGCCGTAAAGACACATGGTAATTCCGGTGTTATTTGTTCAAACGGACTCCAAGCGTTTGATTGTTAATCATTCTGCAATACCCAAGACAGGTTCGCCATGCGTAAATACCTACAAATAAACCTTGATGATCGATCCATTAAAACGGAAGAACTGAATGGGGATACGGTCGCTCACGCCGGTCGTTATTTTATTGCTAAAACTCTGCTCGAACAGGGCGTGGCTAAGGTGGATCCGTTATCGGCTGAGAACCCGCTGATATTCTCAGCCGGGCCTTTTGCTGGCACAAGCTTTTCCAATGCCAACCGTCTCAGTGTCGGCTGCAAGAGTCCATTGACCGGAGGCATCAAGGAAGCAAACGCAGGGGGTACTTTTGCCTTGGCCATGGGTCATCTGGAGTTGGCGGGCTTTACGCTGCATGGTGCGTCTAAGGATTGGGTCGTTATCCGCATACCCAAAGAGGGGCCGATCACGTTCGAAAGCGCCGAACCTTATCTGGGTAAAGGTAATATTGAAGCGGCAGCCCTGTTGCACGAAGAATACGGTAACAATGTTAGCTTGGCTCTTTGTGGACCCGTGGGTGAGTATCAGGGGTTGCTTTCGGGTATCGGTTTTAGCGACCCGGAGCGACGTCCAGTGCGCCTGGCTGCTCGAGGCGGCGTCGGTGCTGTGATGGGGCATAAGAAGATCAAGGCAATTGTGATCGACAAGGCTAAGACACCGGAGCTGCATGATCGTAAGAAAGTCTCTAAGGCGGTGCGCGAGTACGGTGTTAAAATTCGTGATCAGGAAGGTCTAAAAAACCTAAACCAGTACGGCACTCCGTTTATGGCCGATGTGGCCAACCTTATCGGCGGACTACCGGTTAATAATTTTAGCCGCGGGCAGTTGACCGATGGCACTTTGAAAATGGGCGGGCAATTTATTCGCGAGCAGAACCTTGCCCGGGGTGGTGAGCAGACCCACGCCTGTATGCCAGGCTGTATGATCAAGTGCAGTAATGTTTACAATTGTTCTTCCGGTAAAGAATTGGTTGCCCGGGCGATCCACTATCAGGGAGAACGAAAGTCGAAGCCGTTTGTGCCGATCAATTGCGGTGCGATTCCACCGGACCTGCTGGAAAGCGAGCTGTTCGGGCACGAGAAGGGTGCGTTCACCGGGGCC
>SDWN01000927.1 GCA_004195305.1 Neptunomonas sp.
AGATGTGTATAAGAGACAGGCAATCCCCCGCCAGCAGATAGCGCTTAACCTTGCGAAACGCGCTCGCGTAGCGAACCCAATCCATATTGCTTTGCACCGCCCCAAGAGAGAGGTAGGGGATACGCATAGCCGTTGCGGCTGGCTTTGAAAAGCGCTCGACCAGTAACGCCCACCGCTGACGAACGTCCACTGAGTGACCATTGGAGGCCAGCCAGCAGCGGCGAGCCTGGTGATCGGCCACCACCGCCCAGTCATAGATTCCGATCGCCATATCCGGCATGTTTGCGGTGTATTTACACGCGACTGGCCGCTCTCGAGACGCGGTGCCCAGCAGATCGTAGCCGAAGTAACCGACAGCCCCCCCGCAAAAGGGAATATGCGCCGGTCCTGGCTGTTTCGGACCCAGGTATTCCTGAATCAAAGCAAACGGTGATCTCTCGGAGATAGATTGACGATTATCGCACTCGATCAGCGTTTCGCGGCCCCAGGTGGTAAGCGTGACGCGTGGCTCGGCCACCAGAATATCGTAGCGCCCTTGCTCAGTCCGGGGACGCCCACTATCGAGAAACATCGCCCAAGGGAGATCCACTACTGACTCAAACAGTGACGCGCTATCCGGCCGATACGGAAGCTCCGTCAGCAAATAGTCGCTCATCCTGCACCGCTGAGACAGGGGCGCCATTGCGCCCAGTTTTTCACAGGCATCGATCACCCCCTAAACTATACATTTACGTCTGCGGCCTACCCGGATACGGGTTTATTCCGCCCTGCAGCCATCACAACGCCGGTCCTTTTAATAGGACCGGCAACCCCGCCACGGTTAATAACACCCGATCACAGAGTCCGGCCAAGTGCTGGTGTAACAATCCCGACTCATCCTGAAACCGTCTGGATATCTCACCTAGGGGTACAATGCCCATACTGACCTCGTTACTGACCAACATTATTTCACCCGGCAGCTGCGGCAGGCACTCCAGCAGCGCATCCCTCTGCGGCTGAAAATGAATGCCGTCATCGATAAACAGCAGATTAGATAGCCACAGGGTCAGGCAATCCACCAACAAACAGCGACCCTCTGCCGCTTGCGCCTCAAGCGTTTGCGCCAGGTTTAGCGGCTCTTCCACCAGATGCCAATGGGCAGGACGCCGCTGCCGATGAAGGGCGATTCGATCCGCCATCTCTGCGTCGCCCTGAGTTGCGGTGGCGATATAAACCACCTCACGCCCAGAGTCTGCCGCCAGTTTTTCCGCCAGCGCACTCTTGCCGGAACGGGCACCGCCGAGAATGAGTTGTTTCATCATAGGGTCTGGAGCTCCTTGTAAGGGCCAACACGGGCCTGTCGTATTGTTGCCGGTCTCTAGCAGCGCATCATACGTAAGCGGCCCTGAACAGACCGATGTGATTGCGACACGCACCGTACCGCAACCGCCCGAATCTAAACCGCAGGCACGGAGATACGGCGATCAGCCACACAAAACGATTGCTCTCTGACCGCCTATCACCCGGCACAAACCTGCTCAGGTGGCAACGCTGGCGGGGTTGGATTAATAAAGTAAGGAGGCTTGATCTTCTGCGGGGCCAAGGCCCGCTGCACGGCAGGAAGCGCCTCAAGCGCACCCAGCAGCCGATGCAGGTTAGGCAGGTATTCGGGACGGCCGAGTTGCAACGCGTTCGCCGTCGGATAGAGCACCGACCAGCGGCACAGCGCCCCGAGATAAAAATCCAGGACAGATAACTCTGATCCCAAAAACCAGGGTCCCGATACAGTGTTACCCAGCTCTGCTTCAATCAGCTTAAAATGCCCTGCCACACGCTCCTTCGTCCTCTCCAGCAAAGGCGCCACGGCACTCACCGCACTGACATGACGTTCGCTGTAAAACTGTACCCGCAGATCCGCATGCAGGGTATTGGAGAGATAGAACAACCATTGAAGAAACCGACTGCGCGTACTAGAGCCCGGTTGCTGCGGCGCCAGTAATCGGTGCTTGTCTGACAAGTGAAGCGCAATCGCCGCCGTTTCGAAGATAGGCGTCTGGGCATCAACGAGTACCGGAATAAGACCCTGAGGATTCAAGTTATTTCGGTAGTTCTCGCCCAAGTGCTCTCGGGCACTACGGTCTACCCACTGCATCTCAAACACCACGCCCAGCTGCTCGAGGATCATCTGAACAACAATATTGGCGCTATCAGGAGCGCCATACAGCGTATAACTCATAACGAACGGTCCTCGTGGCACGTCACTCCGTATCTAACCATCAACCGCGCTACCGCAACCCTAACCATGCTTAGTGACAAACACCCGCATATGAAACTGCGCATGATCCGGCTGATACTGATAGGTTTTCCCCACCGGGCAAGCGCGGCGAGAGCGGCACCCCCTGTGATTGCAGTCATGATCCGGTGATTGAGAGAGAAATTGGGCGCAACGGATATGATGGTACTCAGTACCACTAAAGGCCTCCACAGGACACGCATCAAGGCAGGGTTTATCCGCACAACGCTGACAGAGATCGGAAGGCTCTGGTAAAACGGGCAGTCCTTCAAGCCGTTCTGGCAAGCACAAACCAAATCGATAGGCGTGCCACAACCCGTACTGAGGATGCAGCGAAAGCCCCAGCGGAGAAGCCTCGGAACCGTCGCCGCGCTTAGCCCAACTCAGAAACGGGTGGAATGGCGGACCACCGAAGGGGAACAGCACCGCGCCCCCAAACTGCCGGGCCAAGCGACGACCCAAGCTGGTACTCCAGCGATCCAACGCATCCGCCTGTCCATCGTTATATTCGGCTGAACGATTGAAAGCGGCCCACATAGCGGAGCCCGCATTACCGATCAAGAGCAGCGTTCCGGCGGGCTCCCCGTTTTCAAGCGGGGGAACC
>SDWN01000929.1 GCA_004195305.1 Neptunomonas sp.
AGATGTGTATAAGAGACAGTCTCTGGATAAAGCAGCAGGTCTTCCGGCAGGAAACCTAGCAGTGACTAAACGGTAAGAGGGGCGCCAGCAACAGCCTGTCTACCGATCAGAATACGGTTCTGATCGGGCTCAAGATAACCCCTGAGCATTTTACATGATGGTGGTTTTTCCTGCACCGTTATGGCCCAGCAGGCGCACGGTTTCGCCCTTGCCGATAGCACATATCAATCGGCCAACTGCCACAACCGCCTCATAGAGCCGGGACAGGTCAGCTACCCCGATCCTTAATGCCTCCTTGCGTTGATAAAATCCGTACCGGTGCTATCGGCCCGATGGACGGCAACGTTTAACGCAGGGTCGGTTGAACGTGAATGTTGCCCCCCCCCCTTGGACGACGGCGTATTGCGTCGGCGCGGAAACGGGCTGCGCAGCGATAGATAACTGCGACTCTGCGCCAGAAAACGTCTAACAGGACCTTGTTGGATAATCGCATCAATTTTGAACACTAGAATCACAAATCCTGATCACCAGTGGCGTCATTTTTGATCGGACAATAACTGTGCAGATATTACTTCCGGTTCATTAGTCCAAACCAGCCACTCAGGGGTGCATGTGAAGGACCGGTAACAGGCGCTTAGGGCGTGAAGGCGACACTCATGGGACCATGGCGTGGCGGCTTTGATCATTAGGGCTTGCCACCCGCTAAGGCTAACGGGTGAGTTAAATACGGCTTCTTGCCACAAGGCTTAAGGCACCAGTGCGGCTCTCGACGGGCGGGGGGGACGACCATTTCTCTGGCTTGGTCTCTCAGGCGACGCAGCGTCGTGGGGATTTTATCGGCAGCAACCGGCTTGCTGAAGAGGTATCCCTGGATAAAGTCACACCCCTGCTCAACCAGCAACCGCTGGACCTGTTCGTCTTCTACCCCTTCGGCCACTACTTTCAAATTCATTGTGTGAGCCAGCTTGATCACCGCGCTGGTGATGGCCAAGTCATCGCTATCCGTGACGATATCTTTGACGAATGAGCGATCTACCTTTAGCTTGGAGACCGGTAGTTTTTTTAAATATCCCAACGAGGAATAGCCTGTGCCAAAATCATCGATGGCAATGGAAACCCCCGCATCCCGGAGCGTATGCAACTGAGCGATGGTTTTTTCCGGATTACTCATGGCAGCGCTCTCTGTTATCTCGATCTCTAACAAGCTCGGGCTCAGGCGGGTATCCGCAAGTAATTTTATTATGATCGCAACCAATCCATCATCGTAAAACTGGTCGGCAGAGACATTAACCGCGACCGGCAGTAGCGGCACGCCCTGCGCCTGCCATAAAGCCAGCTGGCGGCAAGCGGCATGGATAACCCATTCCCCTATGGGTAGAATCAGGCCGCTCGATTCTGCCAGCGGGATAAACTCATCAGGTGGGACATTACCGAATTCCGGATGGGTCCAACGCAGTAACGCCTCTAATCCGATAGGCTTGCCACTAAATGCCTGGACCTGCACCTGGTAGTTCAAATACAACTGATTTAATCCGATCGCTTGATGTAAGGCTGAAATTAAGGCCGCTTTGCGGCGGGCAAAGCTACTCTCAACGCGATCATATAAGCGGTAACAGCTTTTGCCTTGGTTTTTTGCCTGATACATGGCGATATCCGCCTTTTGGACCAGAGTTTCAATGTTCTCGGCACCATCTTCAATCTTATATATTCCCATGCTGGCACGGACATGCACATCGTTGCCTTCTAGCTTGAACGGACGTTGTAGCACGCTGAGAAGTTTATCGGCTACCAGGGTGTGGTTGTCGCGACCAGAATCCTCGATTAGTACCATGAATTCGTCACCACCAAACCGGGAAATCATGTCGTTTGAGCGCAGGCAGCTCTTCATCCGGAGCGCGACTTGCTTAAGCAATAGATCTCCGACACCATGCCCTAACGAGTCATTGACCTCCTTAAACTCATCCAAGTCAATCATCAGTATCGACGGTGTTATATCTAGAAAACTTTTATCTAACAACAAACGCTCTACATGCTGGTAAAAACAAGCTCTATTGGGCAACCCGGTTAGCGCATCCCTATACGCCATTTGGTGGAGCTGTTGCTTGGTTTCATGCTGTAGCGATATATCGTTGAAAACGGCAACCAGGTTGATGTCCATGTCGCGCTGTTCGCGGGCCAGGGTCAAACTCATCCGCACAGGGATATGTCTGCCATCACGGTGGCGCTTCCATGCTTCACCTTGCCAATGGCCGTGTTCACGAATGTCACTCCCCATCTTCTTGAACATCTCAGCGTACTGGGAGCCCAGACTAAGGAGCCGCAATGGCCGACCAATCAAATCCTTGCGATCATAGCCAGTCATCTCCTCGTAGGCTGGGTTAACCTCCTGTACTAGATTGTTCTCATCAAGAAAGACGATACCTTCCTTGCTAAGATCGAATAACGCCAAGGCTAAACGCAGGTGCTTTCTCGATAGACCTGCTTGAGGTTGGCTACGACGCTCAGTGTCGGTGCAATCCCTATTTGCGCGGTTTAGGTATGCGTCTGTTTCCAGGGTAGGCTCACTTTCCCCATGTGTAGAACTATCCGTAGATCTCATCGATGACACTCCCTTAGGCTAATCCCGCTACTCGGTTCGGTGGTCCCATTCGATGCTTGTGGCGCATTCACCAAACCATCACTCCGGTAACAGCCAGTAATGCTCCAGAAGCCCGCCCAATGGGAGCATCAAGTATGAGTACCGACATCCAGCCTGTAGCTAAGCACGTGAATGGAGGAGAATGAATCGCTTATGAAAAGGGAGTAACGAGGACGGGTTGAACGAAGCGGTCACACGATCTGGTCTGCGCTGTTTCGACCTGAGCATCC
>SDWN01000230.1 GCA_004195305.1 Neptunomonas sp.
AACGTGTACTGGGTCTTCGACGGCTATCACAACTCGATCACCATGTACGACTTCGTCAGCGATCACGGTCCGGCCGGCACCGATCACCGCGATCACACTCTGGGGCTCCAAAGTATCTATCGAACTCTGATTCTGTTGATGACTCATAACGTTGGCGGATTCCTGATAACGAATAGTAAATACAGCGGGCGTGACTGGATGGGTTAATGGCCTTTGAACGACGGCGGCCGCTTTTGCATAAATGCCGCCACCCCTTCACGGTAGTCGTCACTGCGCCCGGCCACCGTCTGCAACTCTTGCTCCAGCTCCAGTTGCTGATCCAGGGTGTTCGTCGCTGCCGCATTGATAGCACGCTTAGCCAGCGCCAGGCCTGTGGTGGGCTGCGTCGCCAGATGGCGCGCCAGCTGCATCGCCTGCTCCTGCAATTGATCATCCTCGACCATCTGCCAGATCATCCCCCACTGCTGCGCCTGCTCTGCCGAAATTTTGTCTCCGAGCAGCGCCAACCCCATCGCCCGGGCACGGCCCACCGCATGTGTCAGAGTCCAGGTGCCACCGGAATCGGGAATCAAACCGATTTTACAAAACGCCTGAATAAACGAGGCCGACCGCGCCGCCAGCACCAGATCACACGCCAGCGCGATATTGGCCCCGGCTCCGGCGGCGACACCGTTGACCGCGCAGATCACCGGCAGCGGTAGCCGTTGCAGGGTACGGATCAACGGGTTGTAATTTTTCTCGATCGACTCTCCCAGATTAGGCGCTTCGGCGCCGGGGGCGACACTGCGATCGCTCAGATCCTGACCGGCACAGAACCCCCGGCCATTACCGGTCAACAACAGACAGCGCACGCCGGGATCCTGGCAGATCGCTTTCAATGCCTGGCGCACTTCATGGTGCATCTGGGTATTGAAACTGTTGAGACTGTCGGGGCGATTGAGCCGCAACACCGCCACGCCATCACGGATCTCAAACTGAATCGTCTCAAATTGAAGGGGCTGGTACGGGGTCTGCTGCTCAGTCATGATCGCTATTCCTGATGTTGGTTGTATCCGCTGTGGGGCCGGACTTGTTAGCTGTTGCTACTTTACCGGCTTGCTTCTTACCCGTTTGTTACTTGCCTGTAGTTAGTTACCGGTAGTTAGTTACCGATAGCTATTTACCGGTAAAGTGTGGCTGCCGCTTCTCAATAAAGGCGGCAATCCCTTCGTTTCTATCTGCGGTTGCCGCCAGCAGGGTGAAGGCTTTACGTTCGTACTGCAGCCCGGTGGTCAGATCGGTATCAAAGGCTTTCAACAAAGACTCACGCGCCTGCTGCAACGCCAAGGGCGCATTCCGGGCGATCTGCCGGGCGACCTGCTGGGCACGTTCGACGCACAGCTCCGGAATACACACCTCAGAAACCAGCCCGGCCTGCTGCGCCCGCGCGGCACTGATCGGCTCGCCACTGAGTACCATCTGCATCGCCAGGGATTTGCCCACGGCGCGGATCAGCCGCTGGGTGCCGCCCGCACCCGGCATAATCCCCAACTTAATCTCGGGCTGGCCGAAACGGGCGTTATCGCCGGCAATAATGATGTCCGCCTGCATCGCCAACTCGCAACCCGCACCCAGCGCAACGCCGTTCACGGCGGCGATCAGCGGCTTATTAAAGCGCTGGATCCGCTGCCACAGTTCGACCCGTGGATCCTGCATCACCGCAACCGCATCCAGCGTCGCCATCTCTCGTAGGTCCGCCCCGGCGGCAAAGGCTTTCACCGAACCGGTCAGCACCAGCGCGCGAATCTGCGGTTCCTGCTGAACCCATTCCAGCAACTCAGCCAGCTCCCCAAGCAGTGCGTTATTGAGCGCATTAAGGGCCTCGGGGCGATGCAGCTGAACCGTCAGCACCCCCGTATCGGGGCCCGAGATCTTCAGCGTGGTGAGCGTTTTTATGAGGCTAAGCAAGGATATCGAATTGGGCATTGTTAGCCTCTCTGTCGGGGGTGAATAGTCACAGACGTGCACTGTACACAGGCTGCATTTTCACAATACGACACAAAATGCCAATTGTCATATTTATTTTCGTATCTAATTAGCGCATTATATTTGGCTATTGATAACCGCCCGCAGACAACGCTCGGGGCAGCAAGGAGATCGCTTATGCAGGTTTACAGTATCGATGGTGTCACCCCGGTGGTGGATCCCAGCGCCTTTGTTCACCCCACTGCGGTGTTGATCGGTGACGTCGTGGTCGGCCCGGAGTGCTACGTCGGACCCAACGCATCCCTGCGCGGCGATTTCGGTCGCCTGGTACTCAAGCGTGGCGCAAATGTCCAGGATACCTGTGTGATGCACGGCTTCCCCAACACCGAAACGGTAATCGAAGAAGATGGCCATATAGGTCACGGCGCGGTCTTACACTGCTGCCATATCGGCCGTAATGCGCTGGTGGGGATGAATGCGGTAGTGATGGACGGGGCTAACATCGGCGCGGAGTCGATCGTGGCCGCGGGCGCCTTTGTCAAAGCGGGTTTCAGCTGCGAACCCCGCAGCCTGGTAGTGGGCTCTCCGGCGAAAGTACTGCGTCAGGTCAACGACAAGGAGCTGGCCTGGAAAACGGCGGGAACCCAGCAATATCAACTGCTAACCCAACGCTGTATGACGACGATGATTCATTGCGAACCGCTAGTCGCAGAGGAAGCTGACCGGCCAACATTACCCAAGGTCGATATTAAACCCCTGTACCAGACCGAGCGCTGATCCAGCGGCTAGGAGCCTGTCGGACTTAACACTGATCTAACAGGCTGTTGAAAAGCGTTAGCGAGACCGCCGAGACTAGGCAAAAACGACCGAAAAGGCGCAGTTTATAGCTATAAATGAGCATTTTGAGGTCGTTTTTAACGACGTATCG
>SDWN01000237.1 GCA_004195305.1 Neptunomonas sp.
ATGCCATTGAAAACGGGCATTTCAAAGATCAGATTGTCCCCGTCAGCGTTAAACAGGGCCGTAAGGAGTTTATCTTCGCCCAGGACGAGCACCCACGTGCCGGTACCAGCATGGAGAGCCTGGCCAAACTCAAGCCGGCCTTTAAGAAGGATGGCATCGTCACCCCGGGTAACGCCTCGGGTCTTAACGATGGTGCCGCCGCGATGGTTTTGACCAGCGCTAAAGAGGCCGAAGAACGCGGCCTGAAGCCGCGCGCCCGCTTTGTCAGCTACGCGTTTGCCGGTGTCGATCCTGACGTGATGGGGCTGGGACCTATCCCTGCCGTCAAACAGGCGCTGAAAAATGCCAACTTGAGCGTGGCGGATCTGGATGTCATCGAATCCAACGAAGCCTTTGCCGCCCAAGCACTGGCCGTAAGCAACAGCCTGGAATTCGACAGCGCCAAGGTTAACCCCAACGGTGGCGCTGTGGCGCTGGGACACCCGGTTGGCGCGACCGGCTCTATTCTTATTATCAAGACGCTGGCCGAACTGGACCGCATCGACGGCCGCTACGGCCTGATCACCATGTGCATCGGTGGTGGCCAGGGTATCGCACTGATTATTGAGCGTATTCTATGAGCACCGCATCGATGATTAACCCCGCCCCTGGGATTAAAAAGGTTGCCGTTATCGGCGCAGGAGTGATGGGTGCCGGTATCGCCGCCCAGGCTGCCAATGGTGGCGCAAACGTCCTGCTGCTGGATATCGTTGCGCCAGGTTGCGCCGCAGCTGACCGCAACCAGATCGCCCAGGGCGGGCTGGAACGTTTCCTCAAGGCCGGTTCGGCCGGTGGCCTGATGCACCCTTCGGTTGCCGAACGGATTCAGGTCGGCAATATCGAGGACGATTTCCAGCATCTGGCCGAGTGTGACTGGATTATCGAGGTTGTCGTCGAGCGGCTGGATATCAAGCAGGATCTGTATCGGCGCATCGCCGACGTGCGCCGTGCCGATGCGATCGTCTCCTCCAACACCTCCACCATTCCGCTGGCCAAGCTGGTTGAAGGGTTACCCGAAGATTTCCGCCAGCACTTCGTCATCACCCACTACTTCAACCCGCCGCGCTTTATGCGCCTGGTTGAAGTGGTCAAGGGCGATGATACACTCGCCGATGTCGTCACCCGCGTCAGCCAGTTCAACGATCAGCAGATGGGTAAGACCGTTATCCACTGCGCTGACCGTCCCGGCTTTATCGGTAACCGACTCGGCGTGTTCTGGTTGCAGGTCGCGCTACAGGAAGCGCTCAGCCTGGGCCTGAATGTCGAGGACGCCGATGCCATCATGGCCG
This sequence comes from Neptunomonas sp., assembly GCA_004195305.1. Lineage (GTDB taxonomy): Bacteria > Pseudomonadota > Gammaproteobacteria > Pseudomonadales > Balneatricaceae > Motiliproteus. The sequence continues at coordinate 1,329 of SDWN01000237.1, forward strand.
TCTGCGGCTTCCCCCGCACCGGCATTTTCGGCCTCTGGGATCTGGTCGGTATCGATCTGATGCCATCGGTTACCGAGAGCCTGGGCAGCCTGCTACCCGACAGCGATGATTTCGCCCCCTACGCAACCACCGTGGCAACAGTACAGGGCATGCTCGACAAGGGCTACAAGGGGCGTAAAGGCCGGGTACTGCAGGGCTTCTACCGCCAGACCAAAGATGAAAACGGTCACCGGATCAAACAGGTGATCGATCTCGATACGTTGGAATACCGCGCGCCGCAAAAAACCACCCTGGCCAGCGCGCAGCTCAAACCCGGCCAGTTGGCAGAGCTGATCGCCTGCGACGACCTAGGCGGCCAATACGCCTGGCGGGTACTGTCGCAGATGCTGCACTATGCCACCAAGCTGATTCCCGAGGTCGCCACCGAGGTTAACGCCTTCGACCAGGCGATGAAGCTCGGTTATAACTGGACCAGGGGGCCGTTCGAAATGATCGACCAAATTGGGGTGAAGAACTTTTCCCAAGCCCTGCTGGCCGATGGCGCCGAACTGTCCACGTTTTTACAGGCAGCCCAGCAGCGACCGATCTATCGCTATCAGGATCAACAACAAGCCAGCCTCGATGCCGCTGGCATCTATCAGCCGATCGGTGCCGCCGAGGGCATTCTGAGTCTGGCCGAGATCAAGCGCCAACCTGCGCTGATGCAGTACAGCAAGTCAGCGGTGTGGGACCTGGGCGACGATGTCTGGTGCCTGGAGTTCAGCGGCAAGGTTCCTGCACTCAGCAACGCGCTGCTGGATCAGATCTCGGAAACCCTGGAGCTTGCCAAGGCACAACAAAAAGCGATCGTGTTCTATAACGAAGGTCCGGTATTTGCCGCCGGTGCAGACCTGAAAGAGTTCCTCTCCTTTATCGACGATCCCGATCAACTACGCCGCTATGTCGAAAAAGGTCAGCGGCTATTCCGCGCCCTGCAAACAGCAACCATCCCGACCGTCGCGGCCCTGTCCGGCAAAGCGTTAGGCGGCGGACTCGAGCTGGCGCTGCAGTGCCAGGCGATCCAGGCCCACGCCGAAATCCAGGTCGGACTGGTAGAGAACCAGGTCGGTATCGTGCCCGGCTGGGGCGGCTGCAAGGAGATGCTACTGCGCAGCTCGGAGCGTTTCGGTGCCGACCACGCGATCGGCCACTGCTTCGAGCTGATCCGCTCGTGCAAGGTCAGTGCCTCGGCAATGGAAGCACAGCAACTGGGCTTCTTACGCGAGTGTGATGGTATCAGCATGAACCTTGACCGGTTATTGTTTGACTCCAAACAAAAAGCGCTAGCGCTGCGTGCGACGCCAGCAATCCCTGTCAGCGAGGTAGCTGCGCTGGCGCCTGCCCAGGATATTTCGCTGAGCAGTGAGGGGTATCAGGCGCATCTGGAAACCGCCTTATTGCAACTGTTAGCACAGGCGCAAGCACCAGACTGGTACCCTGATTTTTTCCAGCATGAGCGTGAAACCAACCGCGCTCTGTGCCTGATGCCAGAGGCCAAGGCGCGGATGCAGCACCTGATCAC
>SDWN01000455.1 GCA_004195305.1 Neptunomonas sp.
CAGCAACGCTATCGATCAGATCGTCTTGGCGAATCACAGTCATGCTAGGGTCATCTCCTGTCGGCGGAAACCACGATCGAGGGATCGCAGGCCGTAAGAATGGTTAGTCAGCTATAGGCCACCGTAACAGGCGGGCCAAAATTCGGGGCGAAATAAATGCGCGGCTTAGTATACACAATTCGGGTACGGCTTAAGATCTCGCTTTTGGTCTTAGATGCAACACCGCTCAAGCGCAATCGGCGGATCGCTGGCAAGCTCAAACACGCTGATCCACCTATAAGATCGCGGTCAGTAAGGTGATTTTAGCGTCAACACCCTACTGACCGAGGAGATAGCACCTACAGCCTTATAACCCTTGCACTCACTTGGCGATCACCGCCTTGGCGCCGGTTTCCATATCAACGGCCCAAAGCCGGGCGTTTCCGGACGCCACATTCAAAAGGTAACCGACCCGATTGGCGCTATCGTAGGCCAAGCCGTTAACGGTACTCTGCGTGCTCAGCGCTCTTCTTTCGAGCACCAGCCCGGAGGACAGCTCCAACTCCCAGACCTCATGATAGAAGGCGCTAGTGCCCAGCAGGGTGCCTCGTACGCTATCCAGCTCAATATTCTGCGCCAAGAGGAGACCCGAACCGAAAACGGTTCGCACCAGTGTCGTCGGGTTAAGACTGGCCAACTGCCTGTCACTTGCATTGTAATACAGCAGCCCGCTTGCCGGATCGTAGGCTAGGTCCGGCGCACCGTTGTAGACTATAACGGGAGGTGACTCCCACGCGGCGCCACTGCCCACCTCCGTGCTGGCAATCAGCCGCGCCCTCGTGGTGATCAGGTCCACTTCATAGAGTGCGCGGGACGAGGCGATAAAGGCACGCTTGCCAGCGCTGTCCAGAGTCACACTCCGGTAGCTGTCGATCGGGGCCCCAAAAGGCGAAACGGTACTGGAGGCCACTTGCCGGCTACCATCGGTAGGATTCACGCTGAGCAATTTATCCTTGTCGGCGACATACAGCAGGCCATCAAGCGGGTTATGGGCCAGATCCCACGGCACGGTAAGCGCCGGACCACTGCCGGCCCGCGCACTCGATACCTCAACCCGCTGACCGGTAGCCGTATCGACGCGAACTATAGCCTTGGTTTGCACGTCGGTGGTATAGATAGCCTGTTCTACCTCCAGATGCACGAGATCCCCTTGCCGAGCTACAGACGCGCCCTCCCCGACAAACTCCGTATCCAGCCGGTCCCACGCGTAAGTAGTCAGATCAACCGCGATAATGCTCGCATCCCCGGTCACTTCGACCAGCAACCTATGGCGTCGCGAGTCATAGGCCATACTCTTCGGTAAACCCACCGCATCAGTCGCCAGCAAGGTCGACAAGCCTGTGGTCTCGTCATAGCGCTTAATCGATCCATCGAAGCCACGAGCATCGTGGACAGACAAATACAGGGTTCCCGAAGTGGTATCCTCTACAATACCCCTGAACGATAACTTGGAGGCTATGCTTGCATTGGCAATCTCGGTGCGATACCCGCTAACCCGATCCACCTCTAGCAGCGCGGTGCGGGTTACAATTATCAAAGCACCGTTACTACGCAGCAGCAGATTATGGCTGTAGCTGCTGGACCAAGGTCCCTGATCGACAGTGGGTGCGCTCAGTAACTCTCGTTGGCCTGTCTGCAGATCAACGCTGATAATCCCATGGTCGCCGAGCACGTAGATAATACCTTGGTCGAAGTCCACCGCCAGATCCTCCATTGATTTAAACAACGGTCCCCTGCCGTCGGCATTGTCGGTAACGGTGGTCTTCGCCCCGGTGACGGTATTCAAACGCTCCACGCGGCCATTTCCGGTCGTATAGACCTCAGGGGTACCCGGTATAGGTACGGTCCGCAACAGCCGCTTGGTATTCCGGTCGACCCAGGTTACCCGTCCACTTTCGGGCTCCAAGACGTAGAGATCGTTCTCTTGGGTTTGAAGCAGTAGATGATCGTTATAGGCGTTATAGCCCGTTAGGTATATGCTATCCGACCCTATCCCCGTCTTAATCCGCGCGCCATCGACCAATGAAATGTTCCCTGCCCGGTCGATCACTTCCAGGCTCAGGCTATGCTCGCCCCAGCCAAGTGACGCCAGATCCACGGTCCAAGTCGCAAAACCGTCGGTCGTGGTGACGTCGATACCGTTGACCCGCACCGAGGCCAGCTCCACATCGTCCCAGGCACGACCCGATATAGTCATATTGCGAAGCGGGACCATCGCGATCGAGCCCGGTGGCACGCTGAACCTTGCCGTGGGCGGGGTGATGTCTATGTCGTTTTCATCCACCGCCAGCGTCAACGAGCCCTCAGCAATGACGATCCCCTGAGCGGCGCTCAGGTCGATGGAGAGCATCTCTTGGCCTTCGAAGTAGGTGCTATCGTCGATGATATCGATATTGAAACTCTGATCAGCGCTGTCACCGTCAGCCCACGAGAGGGTCCCGGTTGCGGATTGGTAGTCCGCTCCGGCGGTCGCGGTCCAGTCACTGGTCGCGTAGTCGACGCTGACAGCCCCTTCACTCCCGATGGTGCGGGACACCGTCACCGTAACACTGCCAACATCCTCACTTACTTGGAGGTTAGCGGCGGAGATTCGAAGCAGCCCGCTATCTTTGACGGTCACGGCCACAGCGACACTCTGTGCAACATAGTTGGCACTCGCCTCCTCGGTCACGGTGATCGCGGCACTACCGGCAGCAGCAAGCGTCACCAAACCATCGTTGTCAACGGCAGCGACGCCGCTGTTATCAGAGCTGTAACTGATCGCCCCGCCGTTGCCCCCGGTTACCAGTAGAGCAAACGCAGCTTCACCGTAGTATTTCGAGATAGCTCGCGCCGTTACCAACGGCGTG
>SDWN01000459.1 GCA_004195305.1 Neptunomonas sp.
AGATGTGTATAAGAGACAGATGTAGGTGCTTCTGGCATCGAACACATAGCGCTAAGCGTAACAGCAGCCTGTGGCGAAGCCCCGTAGTGTATTGATGCGATTTTAGCATCAGGGTTCAATTCATAGCTTGATTTCGCTGATTTGAATTTGAGGCTGTATGTTGGTGAAGTTCGGCAGGTCAGCCATAATTTTTTCTGCGTTTGGACCAAAGGATTGCTGGAATGATTCCACAGAGTCAAAAGTGATGTGGCCCATAGCAATAAAAGCAGGAGAAGATCCGGGGGCGCCACCTGCCAGGCCTGAATCGACAGCGCCGCCTTTTAAGGCATCTCCGAGCAATTCAGCTACTAACGGCATATGGGTATTACAATAGTAATCCATATCGAATTTGTCGCCTGGGGTATTAGGGTACATCACCGATACTTTTATCATTGTCTTTTCCTTTTTGGGTTTAAATTATATTGACTGCTAACAGTCTTATTCCGTGTCGCGCTGGCGCATATCTTCCAGATCAATGTTATCTGGTCGCGCCCCACGAAACACTGACTGCTTCGTTTATACCTAACCTTTACCCTGGCCATGAATAGCCCCCGCAGCACTGCAAAAAAAGGGATTGCAGCCCAATTTTTATACAGCCGGTGCAGGGGTCTACCGCTACAAACACCCGCAAACAGAAAAATCTCATGGTATGGTATCAAATAATGCCAAAGCCAAAGCCATCAGCGTCGCTGATCATTTTAACGCGATTCTGGTGCCAGATATGACCTGATTGAATCAGTCATAACCGGTAAAGACTGGGTTTCTGCCGCCAAGGAAGATCAAGCTAACGTGGGGACAATATCGTCTCAATGAATTGTCGGTAAAGATTATCGCAAACGCATGATCCAGGGGCAATTCGACGCGATCCGCGCTCATGCTCCGGTCTAGCGTCAAAAGGCAATGGATCTCACCCTGATCACCCTGCAGAAAGATTTTGACAAAGCCCGCACAGATTGCGGGTTGTTCACAGGCTGGGAAAAAGGGACACTGCCGACCTTTCACGAGATACGCGCACTGGGGATTAAAAATTACCAAGATCAGGGCATTGATTCCCAACATCTGGCCGGTCACGCCAGCGCCCAGATGACCACAAATTATGATTCACGCCACGAAGATATACGCTGGGTTGAGGTCAATCTCAGCGGCTAGTTTTGCATAAGTTTTGCATAGTGGTTTTAAGATATTGAATTTAAACAGGAATTATCATTGGTATGAAAATCATCTCTTTCAACACCAACGGCATCCGCGCTCGCTTGCACCAACTCGAGCAACTGATCGCCACCCAGCAACCGGACGTGATTGGCATCCAAGAGAGCAAGGTTCATGACGATGAGTTCCCCGTCGCGGCGATCGAGGCTATGGGCTATCGGGTCCACACTCATGGCCAGAAGGGTCATTACGGGGTTTGTCTTATCTCCAAACTGGAGCCGCTGGCGGTGCAGAAGGGATTCACGACCGATGCCGAAGATGCTCAGCGGCGGATCATTATCGCCGACTACGCCACTCCCAAAGGCGGCACGATTCGGGTAGTCAACGGTTATTTCCCGCAGGGCGAAAATATCCGCCATGAAACCAAGTTCCCGGCCAAGCGTAAGTTCTATGCCGACCTGCAGGACTACCTGATTCAGGACTGCGACCCAACCCAACCGCTGCTGGTGATCGGTGATATGAACATCTCCTCGACCGACCTGGATATCGGTATCGGTGAAGATAATCGCAAACGCTGGCTACGTACGGGTAAGAGCAGCTTTCAGCCAGAGGAGCGCGAATGGCTCAATCGCCTGATGAGCTGGGGACTGATAGACAGCTACCGGCAGCAGAACCCGGACTCTAGCGACTTTTACAGCTGGTTTGATTACCGCAGCAAAGGATTCGCTGCCGAACCCAAACGCGGCCTGCGCATCGATCTGATTCTGGCGACCCAACCACTGATGGCGTGCTGCACCGAAACCGGCATCGACTATGAGATCCGGGCGATGGAGAAACCCTCGGATCACTGCCCGATCTGGGCCGTGTTTGATTGCTAAGAAGCGATTGTTAAAAGGTGATTGCTAAAGGACGATAGCTAAAAGGTGTTTGCTTAAAGCTGATTGTTAACAATCGCTACCTGATGGCTAAACATGGATGGTTAACAGGCTTATAACTTAAGGGCGTGTCTATGAGCATTACGCCCTGTCGCGCTCAGTTAAGCAATCGGTAAGCGACCGGAATCTCTATCTGCAGCGGCTGATCGGTCAACGTCAGATCCAGCCGCGCCAGATCGATCTCGGCCACTTGCTTCATGCTCTTGAGCGCAGCCCTGTCTAGCACCACATAGCCCGAACTCTTCGCCAACTGCACCGACGTAACCTTGCCGTTACGACCGATGCCGACCGTTAACAGCACCTCCCCCTGCCAGCCTTTGCGCCGTGCTTTGAGTGGATAACGGAAATAGGACGCAAGGGCGTGCAACATCTGCTCTCCCAGCTGGCGTTTAATGCTGGCCAACTGCGCCGAGCCCTGTTGCGCTGATGCCGATTCACCGCTCATTGAAACTGCCGTAGCCATCGAATCTGAGCCTGGATTGTCAGCCGCCTGACTGGCTGGTGATGACCCGTAGCGGTCGTTCAGCGTGGGGCGTGATATAAGACAATTCTGTTTCGCTATTGCTGCGTTTATGCCCTTATGAAGCTCCACGTCCTCAGTGACATCCACATTGAATTTGAGTCCTTCGACGCGCCAGCTACCGACGCGGACGCAGTGGTGCTTGCAGGCGATATTGATATTGGCACTGTCTCTTATACACATCT
>SDWN01000463.1 GCA_004195305.1 Neptunomonas sp.
AGGGTTCATTGACTCTTTACCTCTGGGGTTGCTGTTGGGGATGATTGCCTGGTCTTAAAAATTGCTTGGTCAGAAAAGCGGGCAGGGCTTAAAGCGCCGCAGTTAGGCGGCACCGACCCAGAAAAAAGACGACACCACCGCAGTGCCATCGTCGTAAAGGGCGGCCGCCGCCGCTCAGTCTGGGAGATTAACCCTGCGGGTTAATCGAGACTGACAATTACAGCCAGCCGCGCTCTTTGTAGTAACGTACAGCGCCGTCATGCAGCGGGGCAGACAGGTTGTTCTTGATCATCTTCGCCGGGTCCAGGTTTGCAAACGCAGGGTGCAGGCGCTTGAAGCGGTCGAAGTTATCAAACACCGCCTTAACCACCTGGTAGATCGCCTCAGGATCCGCCTTGGTCGAGGAGACAAAAGTCGCACCCACGCCGAAGGTGGTGGTATCGGCATCGCTGCCGTTGTACATGCCACCAGGGATAGTCGCAGGCGCATAGTAGGCGTTGTCGCCGATCAGTGCGTCCACTGCAGCACCAGACACTGTAATCAGCTTGGCATCGCAGGAGGTGGTCGCCTCTTTGATCGAACCGTTGGGGTGTCCCACGGTGTAAACGATCGCATCGACCTTGTTATCACACAGTGCCTGAGACTGCTCGGACGCTTTTAACTCGGATGCGAGTTTAAAGTCATCCATGCTCCAGCCTTTGGCATCCATCAGCACTTCCATCGTGCCACGCTGACCAGAGCCAGGGTTGCCGACGTTGACACGCTTGCCTTTGAGATCGTCAAAGCTCTTGATTCCGGAATCGGAACGCGCCACGACGGTAAAGGGCTCTGGGTGGACCGAGAATACCGCGCGCAGCTCCTCGTTAGCGCCCTTATCGGCAAACTTGCTGGTGCCGTTATAGGCGTGGAACTGCCAGTCGGACTGAGCCACACCCATATCCTGGCCGCCATCGCGGATTGCGTTCAGGTTGGCGACCGAGCCGCCGGTAGAAGGGGCGGTACACTTGATGTTGTGCTCTTTCGCGCCCCGGTTAACCAGGCGGCAGATCGACTGGCCAACGACATAATAAACGCCGGTTTGACCACCGGTACCGATCGTTACGTAGGTCTGCTCGGCGGCCATCGCTGCACCGCTCTGAGCGCCCGCCACGATACCGGCTGCGATTACGGAGCTTGCAAAAATCTTTTTCAGACTCATATGTTTCTATCCTTTATTGTTGTTCTATCGACTCCGCATATAAAGTCGATAACGGATGCGGCTGGGGAGACCGCGTTCATGGCCACAACTGCTTCTGGTTGCGAACAGGCTGCTAAAGGTCAGCAGACGGTCAGTCATAGTAATCAGCACGTCAGTCAGCCAAGACACCTGGTGCGCCAAATAAACCTCCTGTCGCGCCATATTGCACCTTGATAGCCCTGATCAGTGAGGACTGAGCTATCCCGATCCTTGCCAGAGTGCTAGCATCGCCGCAAGTAGGCTCCGATGCCGGCGCGTTCTGCGCCCCGACTTCAGTCTCAGCCACAGGAGATCCAGCATGCTCTGGCTGTCACAGCTCAAACAGTACCGGCGCGAAAATCCCCTGGCGGTCAGGCTGCTGGCTTACATCCTGCTGTTCAGCTCGCTGATCACACTGCTTTCGACGGCACTTCAGCTCTACCTTAATTACAGCAACGAGCTCTCTGTCATCGATGACCGGATTCAGCAGATGGAGGCAACCTCGTTGGGCAATCTGGCCAACGATGTCTGGTTGATCAATGGCGCGCAGATCCAGACCCAGCTCGACGATCTCTACCAGCTCCCCGATATGCACTATCTGCAGCTTGACACCCAGTTCGATGAGCGTTTCAGTGCCGGCGATCCGCCACCGCCGAACATCCCTCTGATTCAGCGCAGCTACCCGCTGGAGCACATCACCCCGGAAGGCGAGCGCTACGCGCTGGGTACGCTGCAGATCAACATCAACTTGCAGCGTGTGCATCGGCATTTAAAAGAGCAGATCCTGGTGATTCTGGCCGCTCAGGGGGTCAAGACCTTTCTGGTATCGATCTTTATTCTATCTTTGTTCTGGACTCTGGTGACTCAGCACCTCGGGGCGCTGTCGCGCTATGCTGGCACCTTGACTCTGGATCACCTCGACCAGCCGCTGCAGCTTAATCGCCGCCACCAGCATGCCGATGAGTTAAGCCAGGTGGTCAACGCCATTAACGGCATGCGCCTGTCGCTGATGGACGATATCGACAAGCGCAAACAGGCGGAGCGGGCGCTGGCGGAGCTGCAGGACAGTCCTACTGACCAGACGCGGGTTAAGGATGTTGTCGACAGCCTGCGGGCGGCCCAGGACGATGAGCGAATCCAGGCGGTGGTGTTACGGCTGGGCGCCCTGCAAGGCGGTGGTTTGAGCAAATTGCAGGAGGTCGGCGCCGCGATCGATGAGATCCGGGCGGCCGGCAAGACAGTCATAGCGATGGGCGATGGTTATACCCAGGCCCAGTATTATCTTGCCTCCCGGGCTGACGAAATCTATATGCACGACTTCGGTTTTGTGTTGATCGAAGGCTTCGGTCACTACAAAGCCTATCTGCGCTCGGCGCTCGAAAAGCTGGAGATCGATGTAAACGTTTTCCGGGTAGGCGAGTATAAATCGTTCGTCGAACCATATTTGCGTGATGACATGTCGGAGGAGGATAAAACTGCCAGCCGCCGATGGTTAGCCGCTCTATGGGGTGCCTACCAGGCAGATGTTGTCGGCGCTCGAGGCCTGCAGCCGGGCGCGCTGGATACCTACGCGAACTCTACGGTTGAATTGGTGGAGGCTACCGAGGGAGATACGGCGCAGGCTGCATTAAATGCTGGGTTGGTGGACGAACTCTTAGGCCACCAGGAATT
>SDWN01000694.1 GCA_004195305.1 Neptunomonas sp.
CTGATCGGCACAGCTGACCAGGCGGGCCATCGCAAGCAGCTCATGTTTTGTGAGCAGGGCGAGCAGTTCATTGATCACCTGTATGGTTATATCGTTCATCGGCTGGCCACCGCTTCCGAGCATCCGGTCAGACATCGATATCCCCCCCCTGGTCGATTCTGCCGACCAGACAATGGTTCCGGTCTGGGTCTCGATCATCTGCAGACTTAACGAAACCAGATTGGCTTCGGCAGCACCGGAACGTACCGACCCGTACTCCCTGAGCACTCCGGTGACGACGGCATCAACCTCAAGCAGGCCCTTCAACTTGCTGATCTCTTCTATCGACGGGGTCTGCGGCGTCCGGATGCCGGCCCGATCAATCCCGCGTGCCACCTCTCCGGGCGGTAAGACATAGATGGCCTCGGTCGCCAGCAACATCCCCATAAAGGCGTCCCTGACCCGTTCTGCCGCCTGATCATCCGGGGCCAGGTTCAGAAACGGCAGGACCGCAACCGAGCGCACGGCGCTGAAATCCATCTGCGAGCTGGTATAGTCCGGTGTGGATGCCGACGCACAACCGGCCAGCACAAGCAACAGGCAGGAGGTGATCCAATGGCCCAATAAGGATTTTTTCTGCGTCATGTCAGTCCCTCTCGCAGTGGGAAGGTTCTCAACTCCCCGGTTTAACCGTGCCGCCGAACTGCTCATTAATAGAAAAACCGTAGCCTGAATGCGATGGTCTCAAATTCAGAGATTTCTGACAGGTTCTCCCTCTCACCCAGCGAATAGTTGAGGGTGAACAGGGTTTTCTGGTTGATCGCCCAGCGCAACGTCGGTGACAGAGACCGGCCCTCTACCCCATCGGTGTCCTCTTCGGCCCCATAGGAGACAGAGAGTTGCAGGGTGCCGTCACGCAGTGGCGACCAGTTGAGAAAATATTGCTGCCGGGTGAAAGAATCATTCTCGCCATCACTCTTATCACTCAGCAAGAGATCTGCCGTCAGGCTCAATGAAGCGAGTGGCACCCAGCTGGCGACGAATCGACCGGTCTGCTCCTGTCTCTGCGGGCGGTCCGCCGATTTATTCCACAGCACATCATAAAAAAGGCTGATGTTCATCCAGCGGTTCGGAATGATATTGCTGCCGAGCCTGAGGGTGGTCGTGTTGCTATCCTGGCCGTCCGCTGGATTCTGCACGCTGAAGCTGCCGTCGAGGTTCATGCTCAAACCCTCATACAGGACCAGGTTGTTTCTGAGCAGCAGCGCATTGGAGATATCGGTCCCCTGCTCGCTCTCATTCAGATGGCTGAAGCTGTAGGTCAGACTCTGGTTGAAGGTGTCGAGATACCTGGCGGCCAGCGAGCTGGAGAAGTTGTGTCCGGTTCTGTCGGCCTTACCCCGCTCCCTGGCATCGCTGCGCGAGAGGCGCAGGTTGCCGGCAAAGGTGTCATCGAACCTATGGCTCAGGGTGATGCCATTGCTCAGCTGGCTGCGCTTGCCGTTGAACGGGTCGGTGCGTTCTTCGCGGTAGAGAAAGTCATAACCGGAGCTGGTCTTAGCGGTCATTTTCCAGTTCAGGCCCAGATTGGTGGTCGCGGCGGTGGAGCTGAATTCCGAGCTGTCGGCTGGCAGGGTTCTTTGTCCGACCAGGCCGTTGACATTCAACAAACGGTTATCCACACTCAGGTTTCTCTGGAAGGTGACGATCTTAATGTAGCGTTTTGTGACCGGAGAGAAAGAAAGGAGGAAACCGTTGAGCCTTTCGGCTGAGGGCTGAACCTGGACCGGGGTGATTTCAGCCCAGCTATCGATATCGAAATCGCGGGCAAAGACCTGCCAGCTGAAATCCGCCTGGCTATAGCCGTTTAAATCGGCAAACCCGATCAGCAGGCTATCTACGCCGGCCGGGCTGCCGAAATCGAGGCCGAAGCTGATCTGTCTGGGCGAAGCCACAACCAGGGGGATCTCCGGCGGGAGAGCCGCCCCCCCTGGGTCGCTCTCGGCCGCGACCGGCGTTCTGTCATCCGGGTTGTGAAAAGAACCCTCATGGGCGACATCGAGCCTGTTCGGTCCCGGCCCGCGAAAATCGACCCGATCATGTTTGAGCCTGAGGCTGCCGTTAAGGGTGATTTTCCCCTGCTGCAGGCTGTTGTTGTACCGGATGGAGCCGCTGTCCGAATTGACCAGGGATTCCGAGCCGGTGACATTATTGCGCCCATCGTTGGTCGTATGCGTATAGTCAAATCTGTAGTTCTGATACCCGTACCTGCTGATCAACTGATAGGTGTCTGACTGGTTATCGATCTTCTCTTGGGTAGCCGTCGGCTCGTTGTAGCCGAGGTTGCGGTTGAAATAGAGGTCGACCTCCGGCAACTCAACCGGTTTCCAGCTCAGGCGACTGTTGTATTCTTCAGTGAACCGCCTGGCGGTCTCACGCCCGGAGCCGCTCTGCTTGAATTCACTTTTGCGATAGCCGCTTGCGGCGTCCAGAAGCGGCGTATCAAGTTGCAGCTCAAGGTAGGGACGAATGCTGCTATCTGTGGTGTCAGAATCGATGCCGTCGGTGTCGCCACGCTCACGGTTATCCAGGTAGCCTCCGCCGCCGATCAGTCTCAAGGCCGGCAGCAGTTCTTTTTGCAGATCAAGATTATAGATCTGGACAAATCTCGCTCTTTCGCTCTCGCTGGTTTCTCCGCTCGCTTTGGTGGTGGTGTTATTCGTGTTCATGCGGTACTCCAGATCGGTCATCAGCTGCAAGCTGTCGCCCCAGAGTTGCCGGGGGAAGAACAGGCCACAGGCAGAGGCAGCAAAGAGCAAGGCGGCCATTATGAAAGAGAAGTTCCGCATCCGCATCGGTCATCTTTCGCCCATAACGACTACGGCATGGCTGGCGGCTTCCAATTC
>SDWN01000926.1 GCA_004195305.1 Neptunomonas sp.
AGATGTGTATAAGAGACAGCCATTACGCTTTTGAAGGTAAGGGATAGATACATTTCTTCGTACCATTTTTCGTACTCAATAGTTCGTAATTTCAAATACTTACTGAAACTATTGAGTTATAAAAAGTTAGAGTTCGCCGGTAAGCCGGGTTTTGTCGTGGACAGTCATTCATCTAGGTCCTGCGTCACCGCAGGACTCAAGCGACCTACCCGGATCCAGCGTGGGCCACGCCTATTGGATCCCTATTTGGTCTTGCTCCAGGTGGGGTTTACCATGCCGTGGAATGTTGCCACCCACGCGGTGCGCTCTTACCGCACCCTTTCACCCTTACCGTCGCAATCCGAAGATTGCGCTTAGGCGGTCTACTCTCTGCTGCACTTTCCGTAGGCTCACGCCCCCCAGGCGTTACCTGGCACCCTGCCCTATGGAGCCCGGACTTTCCTCCCCTACCCGAAGATAGCGGCGACTGTCTGGCGAACTCTGGCGCGATGGTACGTGCTTTAGCGCTGGCGCTCAAGCACTAGCCCGGATTTTTCACAAAGGCGCTAAAAACAGACCTGTAATACCGATAATTACTGAACCTATACCTTTATTAGGAAGCCACACTTTGTTATCGGTAGTGCTAATCGATTTTCTGAACCCCCTGCCGTTGCCAGCGTGCCCAGAAAGTCCGATCCCTTCATGAAATATCCGGGCTAGAAACGCAATCAGTCGCTTGATTTCATCTCTAACGCGGCCTGATACAGTTTCTTCTTCTTACTGTTGCAGATTTTGGCCGCCAGTGCGGCGGCCTGCTTGACACTCAACTCATCGAGCAACAACGTCAGCACCCTCAACTCCTCTGGAGTGAGCGCCTCGGTTTCCGGCTCAGCTTCAGCACCGTGTACCAACAGCACAAACTCGCCCTTCTGCTGGTTAGTATCCGCCTTGACCCAGTCGATCAGGCTGGCAAGCTGATCACCATGAATGGTTTCAAAGGTCTTGGTTAACTCGCGTGCCATCACCACATAACGCTCCGGCCCAAACACCTCCAGCATCGCTTCGAGCGAGTGGATTAACCGGTGCGGCGACTCGTAAAACATCAGGGTGCGATCATCGGCCACGACCGCTTCCAGGCGCTGCCTACGCGCCAACGACTTTGCCGGTAGAAAACCCTCAAAGGCAAATCGATTCGTCGGCAACCCTGAGGCCGACAGTGCGGCCACCAAGGCACAGGCACCCGGCACCGGCACCACCCGAAAACCGGCATCACGGACCTTGCGCACAAGATGATAACCCGGGTCAGAGATCAACGGTGTACCCGCATCGGAGATCAGCGCGATGTTTTCACCCTTGGATAAACGCTGTACTATCTTATCTGCCTGCGCCCGCTCGTTATGGTCATGTAACGCCCACATCGGCGTCTTGATGCAAAAATGCTGTAACAACCGGCCGCTGTGGCGGGTATCCTCTGCTGCAATTAGCTGTACTGATTGCAGTATTTCCAACGCCCGGGCAGAGATATCGCCAAGATTTCCGATCGGTGTAGAGACAATATAAAGGCAGGTATCTGTCATGATCTGTCCAACTCTGACGCCGGTACGTATTCACGCACAGACGAGTCTAATGATAGTGAAGCTGTTGAAAGGCTGGAATGCCATACTGCTGTTAACCCTGCCGCTGCTAATGCTGGGTTGCTCCAGCACACCGCCGGTAGATTCTACCCCCCCATCGGAGACCGATCCACTGGGGCGGGAACTGACCGAAATCGAACAACTATTACTGCAAGCTGAGACGGCAACCCCTCTGGCCAGCGCGCAGTATACACTAGAGGCTGCCATGCACCTGCTGCAGCAACAACCCCAGGCTGCGGCGTACCTGTTAGAAAAAATCAACCCGATGATTCTGCCAGAGCCAGCGCTGGCACGACTGCGATTATTACAGGCAGAGGTGGCCATGCGGCTTCTGCAACCGCAACAAAGCCTGGACTGGCTGGCCCGAATCGACAATCCAAGCGCACTCAGTTTGTCCGATCTACAGCGTTATACCGAACTACGCAGAGACAGCTTTCGTCAACTGGGCGACACCTTAGCGGCCTTAAAGGCCTTAATTGCAGACTCTGAATCAACCAGCCTGGACCATCAAGCCCGGTTGGCATTAGAGATCTGGCCGCTGCTAAGCGAACTCGATACAGCGCAACTGACCGGGTTGCTGGCGGGTCAAAACAGCTACCAGGAGCAAGGCTGGTTCGAGCTGGCCCAACTGAGCCAAAGCAATGAAGCGGATATCCTCCAACTCAGCGAGTCGATCAACAGCTGGTACAGTCTCTGGGGAATGCACCCGGCCGCCAGCAACCTCCCGCCAGAACTAAGCCAACTGCGCCAACTCAGTAGCAACACACCGCGTCACATCGGTGTGTTGCTGCCGCAATCAGGAAAGCTGCAACGGCACGGCAAGGCTGTTATCGAAGGACTTATGCTGGCCCACTACCAACAGCTGGAGCAAGGCCTCGCCGCCCCTCAGATCAGCTTTTTTGACAGCGCCAGCATCGACGATCTGCAACAGTTTTATATCGAGGCTGAGCAGCAAGGCATCGAGTTGATCATAGGCCCGCTGGACAAAACCAAACTCAGCCAGCTCACCCTGCGTCCGGGGTTACCGATCAAGACCCTAGCACTTAACAGCGTCGACAGCAGCACCAGCACCCTGAATCTGTACCAGTTTGGCCTGCGCAATGAAGATGAGGCGATTCAGAGTGCCGACCAGGCCTGGGCTGACGGCCATCGCGTCGCACTAAGCCTGACCTGTCTCTTATACACATCT
>SDWN01000236.1 GCA_004195305.1 Neptunomonas sp.
ATCGATGTGCGTAAGGGCTTGGCGCCGGTGCGCCAGAGCTGGATCGAGGAGCGCGCGGATACCGAGCTGCTCGAAGGCCTCTCTTCCGACTACGGCCGTCAGCGCGAAGCGTTGGACGAGCTGGAATACCTGCGCTTCGATCTAAAGCGCAAGCCGCGCCGTGCCAAAGCCGGCGCTAATGTTACCCAGCTGCACTATGCGCGCCAGGGGATCATCACCCCGGAGATGGAATATATCGCCATCCGCGAGAATATGAAGCTAGCAGAGTCGCGCGATAACCCGGATCTGAATGTGCAGCATCCGGGGATGAGTTTTGGTGCCAACACCCCTAAGGAGATCACTGCCGAGTTCGTGCGCAGCGAAGTGGCGTGCGGACGGGCCATCATTCCGATGAACATCAACCATCCGGAACTGGAGCCGATGATCATCGGGCGTAACTTCCTGGTCAAGATCAACGGTAATATTGGTAATTCGGCGCTGGGCTCTTCGATCAGCGAGGAGGTCGATAAGATGACCTGGGGCACCCGCTGGGGCTCCGACACCATCATGGACCTGTCTACCGGCAAGAACATTCACGAGACTCGCGAGTGGATCATCCGCAACAGCCATGTACCGATCGGCACGGTGCCGATCTATCAGGCGCTGGAGAAGGTCGATGGCATCGCCGAAAACCTGACCTGGGAAGTGTTTCGCGACACCCTGATCGAGCAGGCCGAACAGGGGGTGGATTACTTCACTATTCACGCCGGGGTGTTGCTGCGCTACGTACCGCTGACCGCCAAGCGAATGACCGGCATCGTCTCCCGCGGCGGCTCGATCATGGCCAAGTGGTGTTTGGCGCACCATCAAGAGAATTTCCTCTACACCCATTTCGATGAGATCTGTGAGATCTGCAAGGCCTACGACGTTGCCTTCTCGCTGGGTGATGGGCTGCGCCCCGGCTCAGTTGCCGACGCTAACGATGCCGCCCAGTTCGGTGAGCTGGAAACCCTCGGCGAGCTGACCAAGGTCGCCTGGAAGCACGACGTCCAAGTGATGATCGAAGGCCCCGGGCATGTACCTATGCATATGATCAAAGAGAACATGGATAAGCAGCTCGAGGTGTGCGACGAAGCGCCTTTCTACACCCTCGGCCCGCTGACCACCGATATTGCCCCCGGCTACGACCACATCACCTCGGGCATCGGTGCGGCAATCATCGGTTGGTACGGCTGCGCCATGCTCTGCTACGTCACCCCGAAAGAGCATTTGGGACTGCCCAACAAGGACGATGTGAAGACCGGCATCATCACCTACAAGATCGCTGCCCACGCCGCCGACCTGGCCAAGGGGCATCCTGGCGCACAGGTGCGTGACAACGCCATGTCCAAGGCGCGCTTCGAATTCCGCTGGGAGGACCAGTTCAATATCGGCCTGGACCCGGACACCGCCCGCAGCTATCACGACGAGACCCTACCCAAAGATTCTGCCAAGGTGGCGCACTTCTGTTCCATGTGCGGCCCTAAGTTCTGCTCGATGAAGATCAGTCACGAGGTTCGCCAGCTGGACGCAAGCCAGATCGCAGCGATCAACTTGGAGGTGGATAAAGGGATGCAGGCCAAATCCGAAGAGTTTAAAGAGCAGGGTAGTCAGCTCTATAGCAAGCTGTAGCGCAAGGCTATAGCTCCCAGGCCATAGCAACGCGGCTAAGGCAGTAGACAGGCGCCTGGAACGGGCCTGTCTCAGTCGCAGGTTGCGAAGTAAGCGGCTCGTTCGGCGACACATTCGTAGTCGCCCATCTCAAACTCTCTGCAGATCAGTGGACGGTTCTGGTAGATCTGGCAGCGCATGCTGTTACGGTCCAGGGCCGCACACCAGCCATCATCAAGCCGAGCCATGGTATCCCCGCCCCAGTCGGATGTTTCGATATAGCGCTCCGGCACCCCGGTATCGGTAATCACCATCACCGGCAGGCGGCAGCAGCAAGCCTCGCAGCTGGAGCAGGTCACTTGGGGTTCGGGCAGTAAGCGCACTTCAATGGTCATGACTTGCTCGATTCTCGATACTTGGTACGAGCACACAGCATATAGGGTTTCCTCTCAGGACGCGTCAGCAGATTGCTGTTTTGGGACAGTTTTGGGAGGCTCCCGCGGTGCTTCTGTCCGGTAGCGAGCCAGGGTCTTGGAGCAGCGGGGCCTTGTGGGAGCCGGGCTCCCGGCGATCTTTGGATTCTATTGGCTATGTATGAGTTAACTGTTGCGAGCCGCACGGTTCTACCCTGGCGGCGACGTCCCGTACCTATTAAGGAACACTTGTAGGGCGTCAATAAGCGAAGCGCATTGCGCCGGATGACCTTTGCCGCACTACGGATGCCATGCCTGATTATCGACGCGCTTGGCAGCCAGGCGGCACCTATTTCTTTAGCGTAAATTTGCTTCAACGACATCGTAACGATTTACTGACTCATCACGTCGATTCGTTACGGCGCGTTGTCATGTCCGTAAAAAAACGACACCCCTTCCGGATCCATGCTTGGGCCGGGGATGAGGGCGAGCTTGCTTATCGCGACTAACCTACGGCGCAATGCGCTCCGCTTATTGACGCCCTACACCTAGCTTCCTGCTCCTTGCTAGTCGTTCAGCAGGCAGGCTCCCACGGTGCTGCCTGTCAGGTAGCGAGCCTGGTTCTTGTCGAGTGGGGCACCCTGAGCCTGTGAGTCGTTATCGTCTGGGTCTACTGATTAGTCTATTTAAGTGTGGACAAGCAGGGATAAGCCCCGTAGTATTCGCCCCACGTTGATGCGGGGTGGAGCAGTCTGGTAGCTCGTCGGGCTCATAACCCGAAGGTCGTAAGTTCGAATCTTGCCCCCGCTACCAATGTGATAAT
>SDWN01000466.1 GCA_004195305.1 Neptunomonas sp.
AGATGTGTATAAGAGACAGAGACGAGATGGCAGCATTCGTGATCCGCTATCCGGATTTCCTGATACCCGCTGATCTCAAGGTTTTAAGCCGCCAGTGAGTCTTTAGCAAGCTGGGTCTGAGCCATGATCGGAATGGGCCAGGATATGCCCGCAGGCAGCTATCTTTAGCTGCCTGGATTAACGCCTGTTACAGATCGGGCTATTCAGCCGCGGTCACTTTAAAGATCCTGTCGATATTTTCCTGGGCGATGTCCCTGCGCCCCAAGTCTTCACTGACTGTTTTTCCTGGTACAGGGGACAGTTCAGCAGTAAGCATTCCGGGATCAAATATCCGCGCAATATTTTCATACGCGATATTTCGGCCGGTATCTGCAGAATGACCTTGGCTAGTCGGGGCGCTGATGAGGGTTGGGTTAAACACCCGGTTGAGGTTGTCCATCGCGACGTCGCTACCCGCGATGGCAGGTGATGCCGTTAGCGCAACGACAGAGAGCGTAACAACCGCGATTTTGGTGGAAAAAGCCCCCAAATATGCCGTAGTAAGTTGAGTTTTCATCATGGGTCTCCCACAAAGAGTGAGCATGCAATTGCATGTATAACGAAAGCTTCCCAGTCCATGATGAGAAGCATCTGAGCGCGCCGGGAATTAACGCGGCACGCATAAAGCGGATCAGTTTATAGCGGCAAGGCATGCAAGCTACAGTGCTTAGCATTAGACCCTACGCAGCATGAACGCGGGAGGGCTTGAACTATTAACCTGATGGACAAATAGGTTCCATACCTATCTGTCCATCGCCCCGAAAATCTGCCGCAGTTGCGTGGAACTGCTTGATTTTCAGGGGCTCGCATGGGGCTTGACCCATGATGACGCATTCTTGCGTCTTCTATTAACCCGCCGGGTTAATACCCAGATTAAAGGGCTGGGCTTCAAGCTATGCAGCGCCTCCCACTGACGTTCATCTCTGTCAAACTACACGCATTATTTCCCAGTGCTGCGAGCCAGAGACTACATAAGGCTCGAGATCTTTGCTCCAGGTTTTGTGCGCTTCAATACCGCCAAGCTTCTGCCAGGAATCGTCTAGTTCAGTCAGACCTGAAATAGTCACCTCTGAGATAACAGCTGATTCTTTTGCACCCACTGATCCCGTTATGATTCTAACCTTGTCTGGGCTCCAACCAATTTGAGAACCGATCTGGTCAAACCAATTTTTTAACGAGTCGATGACAGCTTGTTTATGTCCAAACCGGGCATCGATATGCCATCTTGCTACCATCATATCCAAGCCTCCTCTCTTGGAGATTAA
This sequence comes from Neptunomonas sp., assembly GCA_004195305.1. Classification (GTDB taxonomy): domain Bacteria; phylum Pseudomonadota; class Gammaproteobacteria; order Pseudomonadales; family Balneatricaceae; genus Motiliproteus. Next base: position 1,305 of record SDWN01000466.1, read on the forward strand.
GCATTAATTATAGCCCATCATCGGAGTGTTGATGTGCTCCACTGCGAGCCTATAAAAGAGATAGCAACAGGTACTAAAGCGGGTGCCGGCCACTGAGCTCACGAGCTGTCATCCCGGTGCAATGTTTTGATTAACCCGGAAGAAGTTTTCCGGATCATATTTGGCCTTTACTTGGGCGAGTCGATCGTAGTTAGAGCCATAGGCGCCCTGAACCCGATCTTCACCTTCACTAATGAAATTGACGTACACGCCGCCAGTGGCAAAAGGTTTGGTCGTTTCGTAAAACTGGCGAGCCCAAGTGACACAGTCTTCGTCATCGCTTACATCATCCCAGCGGGTATGTACGTTCAGAACGTACTCGACTTCACGGTGTGGGTATGCAGTGGCATCAGATGCGATACGATTGATCGCGCCGCCCAGTTGCGCAACAAAGATCTCGGACTGCGGGCTTGGAAGCCTGGCACCGTAATCAACTAAGGAATCAATTAGTTCATCGCTCAACTGGGTAAAGTTATGTGACTTCCAGTAGTTACGCGCGCCAGGGGTCAATAGCGGGTCGAACGCTTGCTGGAACCCAACTAGGAGATGAGGCGCAAAGCCATCAGCAATGGGCTGCCCTAACTGACGCAATGCGGCTAAGGCTTTTTCTCCCGCATCCAAGGCCCCATTATAAAGGGCGACCAAAATCAAAACTCGCGTTCCATGTAGCTCTTCCGCGAGAAATGGTAGCGGAGGGGCATCACGAATCACTGCCCATACGGTGAGTTCATCAGGACAACGGGCACAAAACTCGCGGTACGCATGCAGTACCGGCTTGGCTTGACTGTAGGGAAAGATGATCGGGCCGGACATGATCTCAGGACCAACGGGGTGTAACTTGTACTCAAACGAGGTGACTATCCCGAAATTACCCCCACCACCGCGTATAGCCCAGAACAGGTCTGCATGATGGCTTGCATCACACCTTAGGCGATCACCTGCAGCGGTCACCACTTCAGCAGCCATGAGATTATCAACCGTCATGCCGTAACTACGACTGAGCCAGCCAAAACCGCCGCCAAGCGTCAGCCCTCCAATCCCGGTGGTTGAGTTAATCCCGAGGGGGACTGCCAACCCATAGGCTTGGGTCTCGTGATCGACATCGCCTAGAGTGGCACCTGGACCTGCTACCGCTACTTGAGCTTCAGGATCAACCCGAACTGAATTCATGGTGCTCAAATCGATCAACATCGCACCATCGTGTAATGACATACCGCCTATGTTGTGGCCTGCTCCACGAACCGAAGTGAGCAGCTGATGCTGTTGGGCAAATTTTACCGCGTAAAGTACATCAGCAGTTCCGCAACAGCGTACGATGACTGATGGATGACGATCGATCATCGCATTCCATATTTGTCTCGTTTCGTTGTAGCTAGAGTCGCCAACTTGTACGACTTGACCTCGTACTTGTCCTCGTAGGTCGTTCAGTGCATCCTCATCCAATCGCTGAGTTTCGCCGTTAAGCGTTCGAGCC
>SDWN01000468.1 GCA_004195305.1 Neptunomonas sp.
GCCTATGAGTCATTCCGTCGATAATGGTTCCTGCTGTTACCGCATCTTTAATTCAGTGACTGAAAGTAGTCTAGTGGCTATCTCCTGATATCAGCGGCTTAAAAACCGCTGCTAGCTCCTAAGGTGCGGTTATAAAGGGACCAGTGCCGTGATCTGGGTTTAATTAAGGATTTAATTCAGGCTCAAAGGGGCCTAAAGAGTGATCACCCTCAAGGCCAATCCGAGCAAGACCACGCCACTGATTCTGTCGATAAGCACCGATTGTTTTTGCAGCTGCTCTATCACGCGGGAGTTGGACAAGATGATCGCAACGCAAAGGTACCAAAGGCCATCGATGGTGGTCACGGTTGCCACGGTGATCCATTGCTCGGTTAGGGCCATCTCCGCAGAGATAAACTGTGAAAACAGGGCAATAAAGAAGATCGCCAGCTTCGGATTCAACAGGGCAACCGTCGCGCCGTCCCGTACCGCTGCGGACAGAGGCGCCCTGGATGTGCGGGTCTGGAGGAATCGCTGGCCCTTGGACTGCAGCGCTTTGACTCCGATCCAGGCTAAATAACCCGCTCCGGCATAGGTGATCACGCTAAACAGCAAGGGCGTTTCGGCCACCAGTAACGCCAGTCCTGAAATCGTCAATATCGCCCAGATGGCCACTCCCAGCGTATGCGCGAGCGCGGCTAGAATACCGTGCAAGCGACCATTGGACAGGCTGTGACGCAACACCACGACCACACTAGGCCCTGGGGATATGGCCCCAAGGAGGCAAATAATGACGAGGGAAAACCAGACGCTCAGGCTCATGTTTAAATCTCAAAACGTTACCGGCACCAATCTAGCCCGTGCAATGGCAATGGGTGAAATGCAAATGCGAGATGCCGGGTATGACTATTAATCATGCCAGCTCAACGCGTGGCGGTTTTCTGATCGCGGGCTTGCTTCAGTGTCGGCAGTTTTTTGCGCACCTGGTACAGAATAAACATCGCGCAAATACCGCACACGAGAAAGCCAAGGACCATGGGCCGCACCGTGCCATCGTACGCTTGCCCGATCAGGCTGCCAATGATCACCGACAGCAACGTCTGGATCGAGCTGATCACGGAGGTGGCGACTCCGGCGATATGCCCGAGTGACTGTACCGCCAGGGTATTCAGATTTCCAAAAAGAATCCCTAAGCAAAAAAATGTCACCGCTAGATACCCCATCAGTGCTGCCAACGGCGGCTGTCCTGCGAAGCCCTGCGCATAGAAAAAGAACAGGGTGGACACGATGGATAGAAGAGCCAGGGCGGCGAAGCACAGTGTGTCCATGCGGTAGCGCATGACCAGCCTTGAATTAACCAGCGATGAAAATCCGATGGCTAGCGCTAGGGCACCAAAATACAGCGAAAAGGTCTCACCGAGCTGATATTGAATTTGTAAAACCTGCTGGGCAGAACTCAAGTAGCCGACAAAAGAGCCAAAGATAATTCCCGCCGCGATCATGTAATACCGAGCAATCGGATGTTTAAGCGTCTCCTTCACTCCCGCGAAAATGGTTAAAAGTGAAAAGCGCAGGCGCTTTTCCCTTGCCAGGGTTTCAGGTTGACGAAAGTGCAGCCATAAGACGCCACCGGTCCCGGCGAAAAACAGCAGCCAGAAAATCCCCCGCCAAGACGCAAACAGCAGGATCCCCTGGCCGAGAGAGGGTGCAATTGCGGGCACCATCACGAAAAACACCATGATAAGGGACATCACTTTGCCCATCTCTCTGCCTTCAAATTTGTCCCGGATCATCGCCATGGTGACGACCCGAGCAGCCGCCGCACCAAACCCCTGGCACAGGCGTCCAATCAGCATAAAGGTGAGGTTCTCTGAATACAGAGAGATCAGATTACCGAGCAGAAAAATCAAAATGCCCAGGTAAATGGCGCGCTTCCGGCCATACGAATCCGACAGCGGCCCGTAGAGCATCAGTCCCATGGCCATCCCAAGAAAGAGGGTTGAAATGATCAGTTGATTATCATTGGGATCGAGCACGCCGAGGCTCGCACCGATCTGATCCAGAGCCGGTAGCATGGAATCGATCGCCAGGGCGACAAGCGACATAAGCGCGGCCATCAGGCAGATAAACTCTCTGCTGCCTATGTGAGTGTTACTCCGGTTCATGATGATTCTCTGGAATTGAAAGGCCGGACTTTACACCTTATACACGACGTTAGGTCAACGTAGGGGCTAAGGCATGCAACTTAATTTTCACCTTACAGGCTGTTCAACCCAGCCATGCCGGCGCAAATACCGGGCTTAGCCACAGACCGTTTGCACCCGGCTGCCCTGGCGGCCGCTGATCACATCGAGGCGCAGCGCCATCTGCTCTTTCAGCTCCGCTACGTGGGAGATGATGCCGATGGTGCGGCCGCTGGCTTGCAGATCGATCAGGGTACGGATCGCAAGATCCAGCGATTCGGGGTCGAGACTGCCGAAACCTTCGTCGATAAACAGAGTGTCGAGCTTGATTCCGCCCGCATACGCTTGCACCACATCGGACAGTCCCAGCGCCAGTGCCAGCGCGGCCATAAAGGACTCACCGCCAGACAGCGTTGCGACGCTGCGGGTGTTGCCGCTGTACCCGTCTTCGACCTCCAACTCCAATCCTGAAGCCTTGTTGCCCTTGGCCCGCGCCTCTTTGCGTACCAGCTGATAACGCCCCTTGCTCATCAGACTGAGGCGCTGCGAGGCCTGGATCAGCACATCGTCGAGCAGCACGCTGAGGACGAAGCGCTGCAGGCTGATCTTGTCGCCGGTCTGGCCGTTGGCGACCTCGCTGAGGGTACCGAAGATCGCATACTGCGCTTCGAGGTCGGCGTGGGTCTGATG
>SDWN01000701.1 GCA_004195305.1 Neptunomonas sp.
CTTATGGTAGGGGTGACCCTGCAAGATCGTCCAGGCACGGTAGAGCTGCTCAGACAACAATACCCGCACCAGTGGATGCGGCAGGGTCAGATTAGACAGTGACCAGCGCTGGTCCGCCAACGCCAGGCAGCGAGGATCCAGACCATCCGGGCCGCCAACCAACAGTGACAGATTATGACCGTCCATCTGCCAGCCAGCGAGCTGCTGCGACAGCTGTTCGGTGCTGAGCGCCTTGCCCAGCACGTCTAGCGCAATGACTCGATCACCTTTAGGGATCGCTGCCAGCATCGCATCGCCTTCACTGCTGATCGCACGGCGCAGATCGGCACCCTTACCCCGATGACCCAGCGGCAACTCGCGTAGCTCCAACACAATCTCGGCAGGCAAACGTTTGGCATATTCGTGATAGCCAGTCTCGACCCAGCCTGGCATCTTGGTACCGACACAGATCAATCGGATCTTCATCCGGGCTAGTCCCGATTAGGTTCGCCGGTTTTCTTGCCCGCGTCCTCAGTCGGCACGGCATCGGGGCCCCACAGGCCTTCCAGATCGTACAGATCACGGATATGCGGTTGCATCACGTGTACCACCACATCCACCAGATCGATCAACGCCCATTCACCCGTTTCCAAACCTTCGATCCCTAACGGCACAACTTCTACCTTTTTGGCCTCGACGGCAACACTCTCCGCTGCAGATTTAACGTGACGGTTAGATGAACCGCTGGCGATGACCATATAGTCGGTAACGCTGCTCTTGCCACGAACATCCAGTACGACGATATCCCGGGCCTTAATATTGTCCAGGGTCGCTTGTACCAGTTCGATCAATTGTTCTGTTTGCATGGTTTTCAGTTGCTCAGTTTTAGTTTGAGTTTGCATAATCACTCGCTGGTGACAAATAAAGACCCTGCTGGCGTATATGACTCCAGACAACGTCGGGTAATAAAAAACGCGGAGACTGACCGGCACCGATCTGTTGCCGGATCGCAGTGGCTGAGATCTCCAGAGAAGCCAGCTGTTGCAGCAATACCGAACCCGCTGGCTGTTGTTTTAGCTGTTGAACCTGCTCGATCCGGTGTTGCTCGAGCCAATGTTTCATCCGGTGCTGTTCCGGCAGATGCCAGCCCGGCCGCACCACCACCAAAATGTGACACAGCTGCAGCAGCTCCTGCCAGCGGTGCCAACTATCCAGATGCAGGAACGCATCGGTACCCATCACCAGGGTCAGGCTGGCGCTGTCGCCGAGCTCAGCACGCAGAGACTGCAGGGTCGCGAAACTGTACGAGGGCCGATCGGCGCGCACCTCCCGATCATCCACCCATAGCCCCGACTCGTCACCCACCGCCAGCTCAACCATCTCCAGCCGCTGCAACGCACTACAGCCAGGTGACTCACGATGTACCGGCTGCGCACAGGGCAGCAATCGGACCTGATCAAACCCGAGCCGATCACGCAACTCCAACGCCAACCGCAAGTGGCCATGATGGATAGGATCGAAAGTGCCGCCCAGCATCGCCACCGCAGGGCGGCGGATGCTGCTCGGTGTAACCTTGTTATTGACGGATATGGCCATCACCTAGAACGATATACTTCTGCGAGGTCAGACCTTCCAACCCGACCGGTCCCCGGGCATGAATCTTATCGGTAGAGATACCGATCTCAGCCCCTAAGCCATACTCAAAACCATCGGCAAAGCGGGTCGAGGCATTGATCATGACCGAACTGGAATCCACTTCCGTGAGAAAGCGCCGGCCCAGGCTGTAGCTCTCAGTGACGATGGCGTCGGTATGGTGCGAACCATACTTGTTGATATGCGCGATGGCAGCATCCATTGAGTCGACCACCTTCACCGCCAGCACCGGCGCTAGGTATTCGGTACTCCAATCGGCTTCGGTAGCCGCGTTGATATCCTGAACAATCGCGCAAGCCTGAGCACAACCACGCAACTCAACCCCTTTCTCTGCATAGGCCCGGGCCAACACCGGCAACAGGCTATCGGCCACCTGCTGGTTAACCAGTAGAGTCTCCATGGTATTGCAGGTGCCATAGCGATGGGTCTTGGCATTGATCGCAATATCCAGCGCCTTCTTCGGGTCGGCTTCAGCGTCAATGTAAACGTGACAGATTCCATCCAGATGCTTAATCACCGCGACCCGGGCGTCACGACTGACCCGTTCGATCAACCCCTTGCCGCCGCGAGGCACAATGACGTCGACAAACTCGGACATCGTGATCAACTCACCGACCGCCTCGCGATCGGTCGTCTCAACCACCTGTACGGCCGCCTCTGGCAAACCTGCGGCAACCAAACCATCGCGAATACAGGCCGCGATTGCCCGGTTCGAGTGAATCGCTTCGGACCCACCGCGCAAAATGGTGGCGTTACCCGATTTCAAACACAGACTGGCCGCCTCGGCAGTGACGTTGGGGCGCGACTCGTAAATAATCCCGATCACACCGAGTGGAACCCGCATCTTGCCCACCTGGATTCCCGATGGCATAAAGCTCATATCGGTGATACCACCGATCGGATCGGGTAGCGCCGCGACTTGGCGCAAGCCTTCGATCATGCTGTCGATCCGCTCCGGGGTCAGCGCCAATCGATCCAGCATGGCCGCATCCAGACCGCCAGTGCGACCATTATCGAGGTCGATGCGATTAGCGTCCAACAAGGCATTTCGGGCGCTATCGATCGCCTTCGCCATCGCCAATAAGGCAGCGTTCTTGGTCCCGGTATTCGCCCGAGCTAGCTGAGCGCCAGCGCTGCGGGCCTGGACCCCGAGCTGAGCCATATAGTGCTTAACATCCATCATACTTCTCTAATTCTTGATTCTTGCGACAGGCCC
>SDWN01000936.1 GCA_004195305.1 Neptunomonas sp.
CTGGCTCCAGGCTGTATTCCCGATCCGGCGTGGTCTGGTGGTAGCCGATCCCCAGTTTCGCCTGCGCATGCTGTTCAAGGGCGCGGGCACCGCGGGCTTGGCAGGCTTCTGCCCGGCAGATCTGGAGCCGGTTGCGCCCTGGCGGCTGAGTACGAAAGTGATGATAAAAGCTGATGACCCCCTGAATCTCGGCACGTGTCTGTTGCAGGGCTTGGGCTATGATCGGGAGCGCCGCCGCAGGGATATAGCCAAACTGGTCCTGGATCGCGTGAAGAATCGGCAGCAGAGCGCCGGGTTGTTGCTTCAGTTGGTCGACCCGCTTGATTATGGCCGTGCGATCCGTATCAGAGATCCCGCTCATCTTGGTTACCTGCTTTGTTGTTATTTACTGGCTGATACGTCGGCAAGCCAAATGCTGTTGCTGGGTAGGGGCGCTGGCGTAGACGTCGGACCGTTACTTATCGATTCATCGGTTAACTATGAATCAGAGTGCATATGCTGGTGCTCTATAACGCGGGTAAAGGCTAACACTGCGCACAGGTGGGTGGAATATGAAATATTGATCATATGTTGTCTCCTGCCTGCATGCGCTCATCTAACAGTCTTCTACGACGGCGATAACCGGCGCGTTTTGCCATCGGTATCGCATACCTTATAAAACGATGTTCGCCAGCATAGCTTTAACGGGGTCGACTGAGTTGTCTAGAAAAGTCCTGTTGCTGTCTATTAGGGACAGGTTGCCGACTCACGTAGTCGTTTTTATGCAGCAACACCGTGGCGGCCTGAGGGTATGAAGGGGTGCACCTCTATTGCTATCGATGTGTTCCAAATGCGCTCCATGTATATCTTAGTGCGTCTTATTGCATTAGCTGTCAGCAATGCTCTTGACATCGAACATCTGTTCGTTCAGTTTTAGTTGAATGATCATTTAATTAAATGGTCATTTAATAATAGATTGTCTCTAGATTTAGTAACGACGCTGGCGACAGGGTTATGAGGAGGCAGTTTACGTTCGACCATCAGCGGGGATCGCTTAGCCAGGTTCTACGCAGCAGCAGAAAGCGATAAAATAAAAATAAGGAGTACTCCATAGATGATTACAGTTCTTACAGTCGCTATTTTGGTGACCCTGGTTACCTCGGCGTTTATCGTCATGCGAGCCGGCAATGTACGCTGTCAAGGCACGGTTCCGAGTTCGCTGTTTGCGTTTATCGCTATCCTGTTTACCTCGGGGCTTGATGTGGGGTTGATTATGTTCCCGCTGACGGAGTTCCCTACCTATGCGACCGAGGCGGCTTATCAGTTCACTAATCCGCTGGCGATCGAGTTTGGTTTCTGGGGCTTTCTGGTCTGGGGCTTTTACTTCCTGACCACCTTTTACTTCTGTGTCATCGAGCCTAAAGTTAAATTGTTCGAGATTCCCTTGGTTAAGGTGGTTAATAATCTGGTGATCATCAGCACCTGCGCCTTTACCGGTTTTCTGTTTCTGGAATATCTGCCGAGTTACATCGAGGGTATCTCTGACCCGGTGCGTTATGGTCTGGTTGCTCTGGTTGTACTGCTGGCGGTGTTCTCCAGCACCGACATCAACTATGTCAAAGTCTTGAGCATCGCCTCCACCTGGTTGTTCTTTGCGCTGATCGTCGCCGTGATGGTCGGTGCGCCGGGGCTGGGTGTTTCTGAGCTGTTCAGCACCATGGCAGGCCTCGGGGGATACTTTACCAACCTGGACAAATTTACCCATCCGATCTCCGATTATCATCAGTTCTACTTGTTCTGGTGGTTTAGCTGGAGCATCATGATCGGCCAGTTTGTGGCGCGCTTTGTCGGTGGCCTGAAAACCTGGCATCTATGTATAGCCTTGTTGGTGATCCCTTCCATCCCTCTGGCTATCTGGTTTTCGGTGCTGTATTACCACTTTACCAATGGCATCGAGGTCACCTACCTGCTGAAACTGGCGATGGTGTTTGTCGGCATCGTCTTTGTCATCAACTCACTCGACTCGCTGATCCGGCTGTACACCGCCAATATGGATCTCAGTGTTGAGCGCTTCGGCAGGACCCGCTACATGCTGGGTAATTTTTTGATGATGTATGGGCTGATATTGGCTTACCAGTTCACACCGTTTGATATCGAGTGGGTCGGCCTGCTGGTCATCGGTCTCTACGCCGCCATCTACCTGCTGCTGTTCCGTCAGCGTGGCTTGCTGAGATCCCCGCAGCTGGCCTGATCTATTGCGCTAATTGCGTCTTTCTTTTTTGCTCTGCCTGAATCACTTCAGGTAGGGCCAACTGATCCCAAAATTCGGCACTTTCCCGGATGAGGGAGGCTTAGTCCCCTAAAAAATAGAGGTTCGATGGCAAGCCGACGCTGCAGGCCCGTACAGACTAGTGGAACGATGCCGGTTATGATTCGTACAACCATAGGGGCAGCGATATCGCCGATACCCGTGCCGTATTCAGCATCGCCCGTTCATTTTATTGAGGTGTTGGTTCAGGTCCGGCGGGCTCCTGGGGTCTGAATGATTTGCAATCAGGCCCTGTTCAGTTCCTCACTGACAGGGCCTGATCTGTTTATTGGGGTAGCCCACCGATCGGTGACGCTAGCCGCTGGCTCGATGCTTGGCCAGTACTTCGGCAGGCAATTGCTGCTTCAGGTAATCGATGATCAGGCGTTGCGCCAGGTCACTATCAATACCTGTTGGCGTCAAAGCTCCTCGCAGCCAGATGCCGTCGATGAGTGCGGCGACGCTCTGGGCGACAAATAGTGCTCGGTCGGCGGGTAGTACCTGTTTTAATTCGAGCACCAGGTGTGACAGCAGGCGTTTTTCGTTAACCCGCTG
>SDWN01000308.1 GCA_004195305.1 Neptunomonas sp.
CGACACTTTGCGGACGCTCATCTTTGGCCTGAGCGGGCTGCTGGTGAAACTTCGTAGTTCCGTATAGCGGACACTCAATGTAGAGCGAGGTCATGGCAGGTGTATCTACTTAGCGGACATTACTCTTTCTGTAGGGGACAGCAGTTCAGGGTCATAAAGCTGACTATTCGATTCATCATTTAATGCTGGATAACAAATGTGAAAACTTCTTTTTCCAATTCACGCAGCGATTTTCGTCCCGTTTTTCATAAATACGGATAGCCGAGGAGATATCTAACGTGAAGCTGCTTTCACGGTCATTGCCCAAAGCTGTTAAAAGCATGGTATACCACGCTGTTATTCCGCCTGGAGGGTTTGTCTCAAACCTAGGGAATTTAGGATCACCACCAGCCTCACTTAGCCAAACATTCGTAAGCTCGGGGTTCAATACCATAGCGCGCGCCAGTCCAACCATATCGACAGCACCACTAGCCAGCGAGTCACGCGCCTCTTCTCGCGTTTTGACTCCACCCGTTGCCATCAACGGCACGCTGGTTACATTCTGCGCCCTTTGGGAAAATCCAACAAAGTATGGGCCTACACCTTTGCTATCAGAGCTTGCCTTTGCTCCTGGGAAATAGGTACCTCCACTTATTTCTATAAGATCAATTGAAGTTTGATCCAGAATACGAATAGTTTCTAAAGCATCTTCTTGTGTTAACCCACCTTCTAATTGATCAGACGAGTTAATTTTAAGCGAGACTGGAAATGAAGGACCAACAGCCCGCCTCACGCTATCAATCACCTCAACAATAATGCGAGATCGCGCTTCAATAGAGCCGCCATACTGATCATTACGGTGATTGAATAATGGCGACAAGAATTGACTGAGTAAAAAACCATGACCCGCATGAATCTGAACACCTGTGAACCCTACACTTTTTGCAAGTACCGCAGCTCTCGCATACATATCGGGTAGCTGCTGCACTTCTGTCATCAACATGCCAGCACACTTAAAACTTCCAATATTTAGCGCTGATGGCCCAGTAGGATGGCTGATTGGTGAGTGCGACAGGGCTCCAGCGTGGCCTATTTGTGGCCATATATGCGCACCATCAATCGAAGCTCGAGTAGCCAATGCGTGTAAGGCCTGAAGATTAGAGTTAGCTCCAAAAACCAGGTTGCCAGGCTTTTCAGGAAAGCGTGGGTCTCCTTGTACTTCACCAATAACCGATAATGCAACACCACCTTCAGCCCACCGTTCATAGAGTCGAATCTGAGCCTCTGTTGGATCGCCATCGCCGTTTGCTAGCGAGTCTGACATTGCTGATTTTGCAAGACGATTTTTTAAAACAGCACCACAAGGAAGTTCCAGTGAGCGATTAAGTATGTGAACAAATTCAGATGTTTCGATCATGGCTACCTCTACATAATTTAAATTATTTAGGTTTTACCTGTCATGAAATATGAATAATCACCTCAGCGGTATGAATTGATCATCTAGGGGAAACCGTTGGGGCATAATTTCTACCGCAATCAGCTCAGAGTCTTCCGTCCACTTCTCTTGAGCAGAGGTCAGCCTTGTCGAGCTTGGTGATGCTAGCCAAGTCGCTAAGCGACCATCGGGCAACAGAGCACTTATCCTCGGGTTAAATTTCCAACACGATTTTACCCACATGCCCTTTTGTCAGAAATATGTTCTGAGCATCGCTGATATCTTCCAGCGGAAAGGAATGCGCAACCACAGGTGATACAGCGCCCCGCTCGATGTGCTTGACCAGGTTGCTGAATACCTCAGGTTCCAGAACTGTACAGCCGAATAGACTCAGATCCTTGAGATATAACGTTCTGACATCAAGCTCTACCAGTGGGCCACCGATGGCACCCGAGACGGCATAGCGCCCTCTAGGCCGCAACACCTGCAAATACTTCGGCCATTGAGGGCCTGCGACCAAATCCACAACAACATCAATGCTATTAGCCTCCGTGGCATCCAGGAGGTCGGCATTCCTGAGCACAATCTCATCGGCACCCAGTTCAAGCACCATTTGCGCTTTGTCAGGGCTCGTTACAGCCAGTACGTTGGCTCCACGAGCCTTTGCCAGCTGTACAGCAGCAGAGCCAACCCCTCCCGATGCTCCGGTTATTAGCACGCGTTCACCGTGTTTAACGTTAGCGCGGGTTAGCATATTCTCGGCCGTGGAATAGGAGCAGGGGAACGACGCCAGCTCGATATCGGAAAGCTCGCTATCGATTTTATATGCGTGCCGAGCAGCAATGACGGCATACTCAGCGAATCCACCATCACATTCCGAACCGAAGTACCAAGGTCGCTTTAGCTCCTCGCCCCGAACCTCCCAGATACAGGGTTCGATAAGAACACGCTCTCCGATGCGATCCGCATTAACTTGCTCACCAACGGCAACGATAAAGCCACAAACGTCGGCACCCTGAATGCGGGGAAACTGGAGTGCCTGACCAGACCAGCTTGCGTCTACGTTGGCTCCTTCATTTTTTGAATACCATGCCGTTCGCGTGTTGATATCGGTATTGTTTATACCTGCTGCGGTTACACGGACCAACACGTCTCGGGGGCCTGGTACTGGAACGGGGATATCGCTCCGCAACTTCAGCATTTCCAGGCCGCCATGACCTAAGAGCTGTATGCCGCGCATCGTTGTAGGGTGATCGTTCATCGGTATTCTCCACAGGTGAGTAGCAAGGCTACTTTTTCGGCTGAATTAATGGCTTGCATTCCTAATAGTGGCCAAGCTGCTGACGCCCCCTCGTGGATCAAAAGAAGCTCAGTTGCAACCTCCTCACAACCACTGCGGCGCGCCATCACCTCAATCATCT
>SDWN01000545.1 GCA_004195305.1 Neptunomonas sp.
GGCCAGAGGCATGACCTTCACCGACTCAACACCGGATTCGACCAGCATCTTGTAGGCCTCATCAAGCCAGAGGTCTACCGATCCCCGCCAGCCGCTCTGTTTTGTTGCGACAATTTTTTTCATCGTTTTTCACTTTACCGCCGTGTTTTCAAATTCACAAATGAGCCTGCAGAGGGGGTGAAAGCCTGTGCTATCCACCATTTTACAGAGTTTATTGATGAATGATTTGAAGTGTTTCAACGCGGGTGCTGCGTTTTCAATAGTCTAGCAAACAAGACAGCTGTGTCTATGGGGTTGACACCTGTGTCGAATTTGCTAATGTCGACCCTATTACAACAATAAAAAGAAGGTTTAACGCTCATGACACCGCTTCTGGATCGTGCCGCAACACCGGCAGATAAACCTATGCTTAAAAGATGGGGGCGCGCGTCTCGCAGCGCCAGAGCGCAGCCGAATATGCATCTTGAAACCCCCTGCATTATCCGCAATATCCCGACCTACGACCTGCTGAGCAAGGCCCGCCTGGACAAGATCGAGCAGGCTGCAGGTACCATCCTCGCTGAGATCGGCATTGAGTTCCGGGAAGGCCCTGGAACCGTGGAGCTGTTTTATAACGCTGGCTGCCAGATAGCGTCGGTGTCTGGTTCTTCGTGGAATATTAAGTTCGAACCGGGATGTGCTCTACGCCCAACTCATACCGTTGCGGCATAAGACGCGTCACAGCCGTATTACCTTTGACGTCCATATCGCCGAAACGGATGCCCGCTGAACATATTGCGCGGATAAGGGCTGTATAAATCCATAACAGTGTTCCATCGCGCAGATTGAGGGCGGCTGCTCCTTCTCCAGATCCGCACTGTGAAGCGCTGCAATACGCATGTTTTCACATAAAACTTTTCGACATTGGTTGCCAGAAATTCTCATAGCCACGTTCTGAAGTATTAAATTTACTGACGCGATCTTGCGTTTTAAGATTGAAAGTATTGATGGCGCATATAAGCAATTATTGGGCTATTCGGATTATTAATAATAGCGCCTATGCCTTCGGGTTAAGCAGGTAGGGTCCCGCAGCGACCGATATAGGAGATATGCACAATGACTCCGATGCAATGGCCCATCAAAGAGCCCGCGATGAGGGGCGAGCGCGCGCTACTCCCCGTACGGCTCAGACCAGAGCCGCAGGCGCCTTTTAACCGAACGAGTAGTGACGCCGTAGTGCCCTTTAAACGGTCGTCGGAGTTCAGATTGGCCTCCGGTGCGAGGCCGCACACCGTGCGTGGCAACGTGGCGGCAAAGAAAGAGTGTACCCAGGAGTTTGCGTTTCTGTTGCTTCCCGGCGTGACCCTCACCTGTCTGACGGCCGCCATTAATGTATTGCGGCTCGCCAACCAGCTCAGTGGAGCAATGCTCTACCGCTGGACGTTATTGAGCCATAACGGCCAACCTCAGATGGCAGAGGAGGGCTTCGAGATAGCCGTTCACCAGTCGATCACGTGCGCAGATCCGTCGATCATTGACAAACTGGTGGTCTGTGGCGGCCAGCGGTTTCATGCACCTGAGGTGTTGCGTTGGCTAAGACGGGCCGGAAAGAGCGGCTCTAGTATTGGTGCTTTGGGCCAAGGTAGCTACCTGCTGGCGCGTGCTGGCCTGCTGGACGGTTACCGTTGCACCACGCATTGGAATTATTTGTCTAGCTTTCAAGAGGAGTATCCTCTGCTGGCGGTTACTTCGCAGTTATTCGTGATTGATCGGAGCCGCTTTAGTTGTTCTGGCGGCAGTGGTGTCCAGGACATGATGCTGCATCTGGTGAGTATGGAGCAGGGCGAGGAGTTGGCTCTGGCGATTTCTGAGATGCAGGTCTGCGCGATGCGCCTTGCGGACGAACCCCAGCGAGCCGTCCGACTGGGATATGCCTCTCCGCACTTGTTAGAGGTGATTTCACTGATGGAGTCGAATATTGAGGAGCCGCTACGATTACAGGAATTGGCGGATATGACCGGGATATCCCGACGTCAACTCGAGCGGCTTTTTCGCAAATACCTGAACAAACAACCCTCCCGGTACTACATGGAGCTGAGGCTCAATCATGGCAGGCGACTGCTTGAGCAGACCAACAAGAGCGTTCTGGAGGTCGCTGTCGCCTGTGGTTTTGCTAATGCCCCTCACTTCAGTAAGAACGTCAAAGATCGTTTCGGAAGCTCTCCCCGGCTGCTATCTCTGCTGGCTAACAAATTGTTTTGAACGGGCCAGGGGCGCCTTTCACGGACAAAAAAACAGCAGGCCTTGGATCTCGCCTGCAGGTTTGGTTGCTGGTTTTTGTAACGCTGATCGAGTCGGGTATGAAAATGAAAGTTGACCAGCCAGGTTTATCCTCTGTCAGGCTCGGGCTTTGGCAGGAAATAGCGCAAACGGTAACCGGGGGTAACGATCAGCGGAGGCTATTGGCCCCTGTGTTATGCCGCATAGGTGCGGTCGAATCCGCAGCGTCGAGTTTTTTATTCATCGTCGCGGATATATAACACACTGTCGCTGGACGTTATTGGCAGCCTGGCTTTGATTATTACAATAAAGATTCTTTAGTGAAACGGGATGCACTCCCTGCCAGCGGCACCTCTGTTCCAGGGTGGTCGTAAAGTGCCAATGAGGAACCATTATGCAGCAAGAGACCCCTACCTATATTTTTACTGGTACCTGCAAGAGTATTCTCGGTACGGTGAATGTTGTGACACGCTTTTTGTTTGAGCAGCGCTGCTACATTACTGTCTCTTATACACATCT
>SDWN01000548.1 GCA_004195305.1 Neptunomonas sp.
ATGGGCGCAGGAGCTGAAGTCGGATGACCTCTCAATCAACTTCCAAGCTCGGACACTGATGGCTTCCACGTACATCATCAGATTGAATTTGGTTCATGCTGGGAGGTTCAAAGAAAACTGATTTGCTACCTACAGTTCTTTGAGATTGATAGCGACTAAGGGGCCAACAGCAGAATTAGACATCGCTTTGATGCGCAGAAACACATGCCTAACAGCCCCAATCATCACTACGTTCTGGCGGCTTGTCGGTCGGTCAGAGGCATAGCGGCACCTATAAAATCACTGGGGGCCCTTTTTTTGGGGGCCTCAAATAATCGCCGTCTACGGTGGCCCCCATAAGAGCCCCAAAAACGCGTTGGATCTGGGGGCTTATCGTTGGACGACTTAAGACAAGAGTATAGGCAGAACTAGCCGTAGAAGGCTATAGAATGGGCTTTAATGGATGTGTTCGGACTTGGAAGTGGTGCCCCGGAGTCTACCGAAAAGCTACAGTAACTGATTGTTTTATAACAACACGGTATAGAAAGAAACTCAAAGATACCCCCAAAAGCACCCCCAAATAAAATTCCTTCAGCTTTTTTAGCTGTTCACACTCAGCCACCAAAGCGGCCTGTATCCTTAAACAGCGGGTCAGATATAACAGGTTTAACACTAAACCTTCCCCTGCAAATGACGCGCTACCGCTGCGGCAAACTCATCGGCACTGCTGATTGCTGGCTTTCGCGGCTCTTTGAACTGTTTGAAAATATCTGCCTGCCTGCCCTCTTGTACGTCGCCATAGCTGTATAAGGTGGTTAACACTCCCTCATGCCCCAGGTTTTGGCTCCAGGCTTTAAACTCTTCGGGAGAGTGGCACAGGGTTTCACCCAAGGTGGCTAAGGTGTTGCGGAAGCTGTGCGGGTTAAAGCTAGGCAGCTCGGCCAGTGCGAAGGATTTTTTGAATATCTTGCGGATCGCGGCGGCGTTGCTCCAGTGTTCTTTAGATATGCCCGATGCTTTGAAATTATGATCCTCACCTTGGCCCATTTTGGTTTTAGGGAACAGCGGGTCATCGTTACCCTGCAAACATTCGTTTTTCAGATACTCGACCCAATCAAACACGATCTGGCGTACTTCATCACCCACCGGGAAAAAATAGGTGTTGAAGGTTTTACTGTATTTGGTGTTCACCTCCCGTGCATCCTGATAGACCGTATCCGCGTTGAAGTCGATATGCTTGATCTTTAACGAGGCTATCGCGCTGTCTCTGGCACCGCTTAGCAGGGTAAAGGCGATGATGGCTCTATGTAAGCGTCTCTTTCGTCCCACGTTGACTTAGTCGAGAACGATATTCCAAGGCATTAGGCCGCTTAGGTCGTCGTCGGCAGCCAGGTTTGGCAGGCGCTTAAATAGCTCGGCAAGATAGTGATAGGGGTTGATCTGGTTGGCTCGTGCAGTCAGCACCAGGCTATAGAGGATTGCACTGTTGCTAGCACCTCGTGGCGTCTGGGAGAACATCCAGTTCTTGCGCCCCGTTGCAAAAGGGCGGATATCGCGTTCGGCGATATTGTTATCGATTGCCAGGTCGCCGTCATCAAGGTATCGAATGAGCTTGGGCCACTGGTTCAAGCAATAATTGATTGCAATCCCCATTTTTGATTTCGGTAAGCCCTGGGCCACCGCCTTCGTCAGCCATTCCTTGAAGCCTGTTAGGATAGGCGTTGCTTGCTCCTGGCGAGCCGTTTTGCGTGCATCGGCATCAAGGTCCTTAATCTGTTTTTCGATCCGGTACAGCTTCTGAATGGTATTGATTGCCACCATTCCTTTACCCGTTTTCTGCTTCTCTTTTGGCAGAACCTTGATCGCGTCGTCAAATTTTCGCCTCGCATGCGCCCAGCATCCAACCGGCACAATGTTTTCCAGGTTGTCATAGGCAGCATAACCATCCACCTGAAGGTAGCCCGAATATCCAGCTAAAAACTGTTGCGGGCAGCATCGCCCACGTCCCGGCTGATACTCAAACAGCACCACGGGATGCGCGCTTCGCTCACCGGTTCGATACAACCACATATAGGATTTTGTTTGGGCCGCTTTATCCGGTTCATCGAGCACCTGCGTCGTAGTTTCATCGGCATGGAGTATCGGTTCGCTGAGCAGTTGTCGGTACATCGCCTGATACAACGGCTGAAGCACTTCTGCTGACCTCATCATCCAGTGGCTCAAGGTACTGCGGCTGATATCCACGCCAAATCGTCCAAAAATCACCGACTGGCGATACAGCGGCAGAGCATCGCAGTATTTGGCGGTGACGACGTAGGCGAGTGTATTGGGGGATGCGATGCTACCAGGAATCGGCTGCTTGGGAGCCTTGGCCGTGGTGATTCCGTCTTCGCAGCCCCGGCAACCGTACTTGAGCTTAACGTGCTGCAGAACTCTGACCTTGGCAGGGACGATATCCAGCTGCTCGCTGATCTCCTCGCCGACTAGGTGCAGTTCGCCGCCACAGCAATCACAGGATTTATCTTCATCAGACAAGTCGTGAACAATTCGCTCTCGTGGCAGATCCTTGGGTAAGGGCCTGCGGCCAGATTTCTTGCGCTCATAACCGTCGATAGTCTCGGTGGCGGGCTCTTCCTCCGTAACCTCAATCGACTCACACGTTTCCGCTTCGTTGAATAGATCATCCTGAGCAGGATGCTTCTCGCTGGAGGAGCCAAACCGATTGATACTGCTCAGCCTAAGCTGCTCTTTAAGCCAGTCGATCTCTCCCGACTGGGCGGATATCTTGGCCTCTTTTTCTGACAGGATGGCGTCCTGTGCAGCCAGTAATGCTCTTAGCTGATCAGTCTCTGAAAACTACGGGGGTTATGGCTCTAATTAGGTCTGTTAAAAATAGATATATTTCAGCTTCTTGTGGGCCTTAGGCTGAATCAAAGGCAAGCCGTCTAACAACCAGTTCAACTCCCGCCTATCGATCAATTGGCTGGCTGAATCGTCGGCTTCAGGCCATTTGAACCGTCCCTTTTCAAGACGCTTGTAATGCAGCCAAAAGCCGTTAGTCGACCACTGCAGAATTTTGATCTTATTGCGTGCCCGATTACAGAACACAAACAGCTTATTGCTGACCGGCTCTTCATCTAGGAAATATTTGACCATCGCGCAGAGGCCATCGATCGATTTGCGCATGTCTGTCGGCCCGAGCATCAACAGCACGGTCTGATTTTGCTCTGTGATATCCAAAATAATTTCTCCGGTTTGGTGACCGGAGGAATTATCCAGAGCGCACAGGCTGTTGTGAATGTGGGTTAGATTGGACGTTTACATATAAACAGGGGTCTGTCGGGCTAAGTCCGGCAGACTTCTAGGTCGATCGCAGCATCGAGTATTGGAATAATGAGTATTTTGAGGGTTACGGAGTTGGGCGGAGACAACAACATATGAACCTGGATCAGGTCGATTTATCTTCTGCTCTGCTACAGCTTTGGGAGGAGATCGCGGAAACGGCAACCGAGGGTAGTGATCAGCTGCAGTTATTAATCCATGCGCTACGCCATATTGATACCGCTGAACCCGGTCTGCCAAACCGTGCCGAGGGGGTCGATCGCTTGCTGAACAGCTTAGGGGCGATGGATCACTGCCGCCGTTCATCCGAGCCGTTCAATGCGGCGCTAAAGAATACGGGCCCGCTGCTGCATTGGTACCCCAATTCGGTGTATGAGAATGCTTCTGCAGCGCAGGAGCTGGAAAACTACTGCTGTAACCTGGTGGGCCAGGCCAGTGATAGCCAGCCCAATCCGTTCTTGCTGCACAGCGAGGAGGTGATGGTCGGGCTGTTCTTGCTGGGTCCAAACCGTCTGTATCCGGCCCACCAACACCCCGCCGCAGAGATGTATGCCGTGCTGGCTGGAACGGCGCAATGGATGAGAGGGGACGAGCCCTGGCAGACCCGCAAGCCGGGGGAGTATTTTATCCATGCTTCCAATCAAGCACATGCCATGCGCACACTAGATGAGCCGCTGCTGGCATTGTGGGCCTGGACCGGTGATCTAGGCCAATGGGCGGAATGGAGTGACCGCATCTCGGCCCCGCCAGCCCTTGTCTCAGAATGCGGCTGATCGGCAGTTGGGCCCGAGTGGGCCTTTGATAATCCGGAAACAAGTGTTTTTTTAGCATGTGGTGATGATAGGTTATTGATAATTTGTGGTGTGGTGTGGTGT
>SDWN01000551.1 GCA_004195305.1 Neptunomonas sp.
CATCAGCAGACTGTGACCTCCCGCGGCAGCCACCTCCAACGCCCGCTTAGCCTGGAACTGGCCTTTCACCTCCGCCAGATCGAGATCGAAGACAGCCGGGGGCAGCGCGGGTGCCTGGGTCGGTTCGATCAACTGATGCCCCAACAGATGGGCGCAGGCCTGCAATAGATGCGGTGCACCGATCACCGTCGCGGCTGTGACCAACGCGGCCTCTTCGGCACAGGCGGCAGCCAGTAGCAGCGCACGCCCGGCAGCCGCGGTTTGAATCGCAACCGGCAAGGCACCGGGCACCGCACGCAGTTCACCTGAAAGCGCCAACTCGCCGATCACCTCGTAGCGATCCAGAGCAGCTTGCGGAATCTGCCCGGACGCGCACAGAATACCCAGCGCGATCGCCAGATCGTAGCGCCCCCCCTCTTTGGGAAGATCGGCAGGTGCCAGATTGACGGTGATCCGGCGCATCGGATAGTCAAACCGGGAGTTCAGCAACGCACTGCGAACCCGATCTTTTGACTCTTTCACTGCCGTTTCGGGAAGCCCCACAATCGACAGCCCCGGCAGGCCATTACTGAGGTGAACTTCGACGCAAACAGAGGGGGCTTCTATCCCGAGCAGAGCCCGGCTGTGGACAGTAGCAAGTGACATGGCTCTTCCTTGAACTCAATAACAACTTAGTAACAGCTCAGTAACAGATCAAACCCGTGCCAGGAGGCTAGGCTTCGGTGGCGGGATTAGCAGACGCCTCCAGCGCAGCCACCCGCTGCTCCAGTCCATCGACCAGTGCCCGGGTACGCATTAACACCTCCTGCTGGGTATCAAACTCGTCTCGGGTCACCAGTTCCAGCCGGGTAAAGGCACTCTGTACGATCAAATTAATACTGTTACGGATCTCCTGCTGAGTCCGTTTCGGGCCTTCGCCCAGCAGCTGAGTCAACTGATCATTCAGCCCCTCTAGCAACTTGGATGGGATCATCGCTTGCTCCAACAAATAGTGTGACGGTTGCCACAGTCTAGCATGCGCGTGACGAACCTATGTCATGCCAAAATCAGCAAGACAGCACCCCTGCACCAATGAGGTGCGCATCTTCAAGGAGCGCTTGATTATTGTGCCGGGGCCACGCCCCCACATCTCAATATGACTCAAACCATGATAACAACAACAGCAAAGCCATTGTTTTAATTGATCAAAACAACATTGGCACAGCTAATGCTATTCCCTTTCGCAACAGGCACTCCTTTTGCTACGTCGTTTCAACCTCGCGTCGTTTAAGCCGGTACCTTAAAAACTTACTTATCAGGAGATGTAGCCATGAAACTTATTACGGCGGTAATTAAGCCCTTCAAGCTCGATGACGTACGCGAAGCGCTTTCCGAAATCGGAGTACAGGGGATCACCGTGACCGAGGTCAAAGGCTTCGGGCGTCAAAAAGGCCATACCGAGCTCTACCGCGGTGCGGAATATGTGGTCGACTTTTTACCCAAGGTCAAACTAGAAGCGGCGGTGAGCGATGAGATCGTCGATCAGGTGATTGAGAGCATCACCAAGACCGCCAATACCGGCAAGATCGGCGACGGTAAGATCTTTATCACCGATCTGGAACAGATCATTCGTATCCGTACCGGTGAAACAGGTAACAGCGCGCTCTAAGCGACCTGTTGTCGGTTGCGTTAATCAAGGGGAATCATCATGGAAAACCAAATTTTTCAACTGCAGTATGCGATGGACACCTTCTACTTCCTGGTGTGTGGCGCACTGGTCATGTGGATGGCGGCGGGCTTCTCGATGCTCGAGGCGGGCCTGGTTCGGGGCAAGAACACTACTGAAATTCTAACCAAAAACGTCGCCCTGTACGCGATCTCCTGCATCATGTACATGGTGTGCGGTTACGCGCTGATGTATGGCGGCGAGCTCTTCCTGACCGGTATCGGTGAGGTGGATACCGCGGCGGTACTGGCGGATTTCGCCGGTCGTGAGGACGGTTTTGAAGGCAGCTCCATCTATTCCACGGCTTCTGACTTCTTCTTCCAGGTGGTGTTCGTCGCGACCGCCATGTCGATCGTATCCGGTGCCGTGGCCGAGCGCATGAAGCTCTGGGCCTTCCTGGCCTTCGCGGTGGTGATGACCGGGGTGATCTACCCGATGGAAGGTAACTGGACCTGGGGCGGCGGCTCGGTGTTCGGCCTGTACACGCTGGCTGATCTGGGTTTCTCTGACTTTGCAGGGTCTGGTATCGTCCACATGGCAGGCGCATCTGCGGCGCTGGCCGGAGTGTTACTGCTGGGCGCGCGTAAAGGCAAGTATGGCGCCAACGGTTCGATCAATGCGATCCCCGGTGCCAACCTGCCGCTGGCGACCCTGGGTACCTTCATCCTGTGGATGGGCTGGTTCGGTTTTAACGGCGGTTCGGTACTGAAACTGGGCGATATATCCAGCGCCAACTCGGTCGCCATGGTGTTCCTGAACACCAATGCTGCCGCCGCCGGTGGCGCCATCGCGGCCATGATCACCGCACGGATTCTGTTCGGCAAAGCCGACCTGACCATGCTACTTAACGGTGCGCTGGCAGGATTGGTTGCGATCACGGCAGAACCCTCAACCCCGACCGCGCTGCAAGCAACGCTGTTCGGCGCCATCGGTGGTGTGCTGGTGGTGTTCTCCATCATTACTCTGGACAAGCTGCGCATTGATGATCCGGTCGGTGCGATCTCGGTTCATGGCTCTTGTGGTCTATTGGGGCTGTTGCTGGTACCGATCACCAATGCTGACGTCAGCTTCTCCGGCCAGATCATCGGTGCACTAACCATCTTCGTCTGGGTATTCGGGATTAGCC
>SDWN01000555.1 GCA_004195305.1 Neptunomonas sp.
TCCTCGGGCAGCGTACTCCCATTGGGCTTCACTGGGCAGGCGAAAGCTCTTGCCGGTTTTGCCGCTCAACCAGAGCGCAAAGGCAACGGCGTCACTGCGACTGAGGTTGATAGCAGGTCGTTCCTCACGGCCCCAACCTTCGTCTGCAGGCTTCTCGCGAGCGGTCTCTCCACAGAAGCGGTCGTACTGGGTGAAGGTTACTTCGTACTTTCCGAGATAGAAGTCTTTCACGGAGACTCTGTGGGCCGGGACAGCCCATTGATCGGAGCCGCTGATGTCGCCCATGACAAAGGTGCCGCCTTTGACGAGGATAAACTCCATATCGAGTAGCGGATCGGTGTAGGTGGCGGGTTGTTCGTCGGCAGAGAGGCACGGGGTGCCAAGGGCCATGAGAAGGGCAGTTGCCAGAGCGGCAAGCGCCAGTTTTCTGCGAATCGGTAAAAACATGCGGTACTCCAGGTTGCATAAGGGAAGCTTCATAAGTTTATACGCTCCTTCTGGGCGATGGGCATTGCTCCAGTGATGATGTCGCCGAAAGGGGCCGGTTATCGCTGATGGCCGCCGTCCCGATAGTGCACCAGGTGCAACCTATGGTTGTTCAGGCCGCTGGTGAGGGTGAGGTTCTGCGCTTTGCGCTCTTGCTTCATTGTCAGTCGTCCCCCTGAGTAGCCTTTTTCATCTCAGAGAGGATCTGCGGCAGACGCGGGTGGTAGACGGCCGAGTAATCCAGGGTCTGCAGGTCATCGATGATGCCGCGAGCCCGCTGGTATTCCTTCAGGTCGATCAGGTAGCGCGCCTTCTCCAGGCGGATGAAAGGGTACTCGGGGAAGGTCTGTATCGCCAGATCGAGCATGCGCAGTGCCTCTTGCGGGCGATTTTTCTCGAGGGCCATCGAGGCCAGGGTCATGTATTCGAGGGCGTAGGCCCGGTCGAGGGCCACCGCCTGGCGCAGGTAATTGAGGGCCTTGTTCCCTTCCTTGAACAAGCGGGCGGTCAGGTAGAGGTCGTACTTTACCGCAGCGTCTTGCGGGGCGTCCTGCTCCATCGCCAGGTGAAGCTCGCGGATTTTTTCATTCTGGAAGAAGTTGGCCAGATACAGGGCATCGCCGCGGCGCTGCCAGTTGGCCGGTACGCTCTCTTCTAGCAGCTGCGGGCTGCGGATCATCTCGGCGACGGCGTCGCCGATGAAACGCACCTCGAGCGGCAGTCTCCCGTCGAGGTTGGAGCGCGACAGGGTGACCGCCTCGATCTCGAACTGCTTATCGCGCAGCCCGGCGAGGCTGTCGTGGATCAGCGGGAAGAGGGGGGTCTTGATCTCGCCCTTGTAGAGCGGCTGGAAGTAGGAGACGTCGATGTGCACGACTATCGGTCCGTCAAGGACGGGCAACTGAGCCAGTGGCGCCGCGCGGAAGGGAGTACCCTGTACGCTGCCCGAGAAGACTCCTTCGGCAAGTTTAACCTCGGCGGTCTCTTCCGGCGTGAGGGCGCCGTAGTCGGAGAGCTGCTTCTGGAAGACCTCGACCGAAAGGCTTTGCGCCTCTTCCGCAGTGGGGATCACCCAGATCAGTTCGGAGAAGAGTCCCGCCTTGAGGGCCGCGGTCACCGTCATCTGCGGCAGCAACAGCGGGTCGGCGATCTGCGGCGTGGTTTTCTGGTGCCATGTTTCGGCCCTGCCGCGAGACACCAGCTGCAGGATATCCGTCTCCAGCATCTCGGGCAGGGGACGCAGGAAGGGATCGGCCGAGAGCAGGACCAGTGCCGGCTTGGCGGCGCGACTCTCTCGCCAGGTCGGGATCGCCGCACCAGGCAGTTCGACCAGGAGCGGTTCGAGCGGCTGGTGCAGTAGTTTTAGCTGTTTCGGTGTGTCCGGCGTTGCCTGCTGCTGCTGGCAGCCCCAGAGCGCCAGAACGAGAAAGAGCAAGATGGGTAACCGGGAAAAGTGGCGGCGCATGAGATTGTTCCTTTCGGTCATTATGATGGCGCTCAGTATAGGACAGGGTGGTCGCCCTTGCCAGCAAAAACCGTCACTTGCGGAAGATCCGCGCTGGCGGACGGGGCTGCTTTGGTGCTGTCCTGCATTGACTAAACACCTATGCACTGAAAGTGCATAGGTTCCTATCGGGACTGAAAGTCCCTGGCAAACAAAAGCACAACCGATCGATCGTCATCCTCGCGAAGGCGGGGATCCAAACCTCAAATAACCACTGGATTGCTGCCTTCGCGGGAATGACAAAATGAGTAGCACCTGAAAGGCTTGGGCTAGCAGCCTGTCGGGCTTGAAGCATTTTGGGCAAAAACCAGCCAAAAACGAGTCCGGTGGTCCCCTCGTCGAAAAAGAAAGTCCACCACAGCGGATTTGTGGACGTCGATTTTCTTAAAAACAGGAAAGCCCGACAGCCTCCTAGAGCCCATAGTTTTCACGAGCGCGATGGAACAAGAAATTATTTCGAAATAGTCTGTTTAGATCGGTAATGTAGTCATGGTTGTCTATTTCATGTCACCTCGGCTGCTCGTCTCATGCTGGCTGGAATGCATGAGGAAATAGCCAGCCGAATCCTGAAGGTCGGTGATTAACTCGATAGCAGGAGACCAAAATAGATGCTGTGCCTTATAGCAGGACTTCGAGAGAGAGAGTAATCTTGGCCGTGGTATTGCGACCATTGGCTTTCGGCCACTCAAGTTGCGGAGTTATGTCAAAAAAGAACCAGTCACGCCACATGCTCTGGCGGTAGCGGATGAAGATCGCGCTGTTGGTGATACCGCTGTCGGTGTCGGTGACTCCTGAGATGCTGCCGCCGTAGGCGTAGGCGCGTCGCTTCGACAATGCG
>SDWN01000069.1 GCA_004195305.1 Neptunomonas sp.
CGATGGAGGAGCAGTCGGGACGGATGCAGGCGCATCTGGAGGAGCAGCGGGTCCGCGCGATTTCGGATCCGCTGACCACGCTTCCCAATCGAGCCGCCTATAACGAAAGGATTGAGCAGGAGTTTGCCCGTCAGCGTCGATACCAGCATTCGCTAACGATGGTGGTATGCGATCTGGATCACTTCAAACGGGTTAACGATAACTATGGCCATCTGGCCGGAGATAAGGTGTTACGGTTGGTCGCCCGGCTGGTCTCCGATCGGCTCCGAGGTACCGATTTTGTGGCCCGTTATGGTGGCGAGGAGTTCGTGGTGCTGATGCCTGAGACTCCGGTTGCAAAGGCTCTGGAGGTAATTGACGAGGTGCGTCAGGCGGTGGCGAATAGCCCGTTTAACTTTGGTGGCCAACCGGTACAGATCACCATGTCCTTCGGCATCACCGATGTTCGGGAGGGCGATGAGAGCCACACAGTGGCTTTTCAGCGCGCCGATGACGCGCTGTATAAGGCCAAGCAGAAAGGTCGTAATTGCAGTGTCGTAGCTCCGGGCGCGTAATTGGGGCTATAATGCGCAACTTTTGGGCACAGGCAGGGCAGAGGGGTAGATCCTCTACGCTGAGGCCTTTTATCCGTTCAATGGAATTCAGAGCCGTTCATGAACAAGCAAAAACCTAGCAATGACACCACCCACTTCGGCTATGAGCAGGTCGCTGTCTCTGACAAAGAGAAGCGGGTTGCCGACGTGTTCCATTCCGTTGCGGCTAAATACGACCTGATGAATGACCTGATGTCGATGGGTGTGCATCGGCTGTGGAAGGCCATCGCTATCGAATATAGCAGTGTGCGTAAAGGCCAGCGGGTGCTGGATATTGCCGGAGGTACCGGTGATCTGACTCAGCGCTTCTCCCGATTGGTCGGCCCCTCGGGCCAGGTGGTTTTGGCTGATATCAACGACTCTATGCTCAAAGTGGGTCGTGATAAACTGCAGGACAACGGTGTTAGCGGCAATGTTTGTTTTGTTCAGGCCAACGCCGAGATGTTGCCGTTTCCAGATAACTACTTTGATTGCATCACCATCGCTTTTGGTCTGCGTAATGTCACTGATAAGCAGAAAGCGCTCGAATCTATGGCGCGTGTACTCAAGCCCGGTGGTCGTTTGCTGGTACTTGAGTTCTCTAAAACGCAGAGCCCGTTGCTAACCAAAATTTACGATGCCTACTCGTTTCATCTGCTGCCAAAAATCGGCAAGTTGATCGTCAACGATTCTGAGAGCTATAAATATCTGGCGGAATCGATCCGAATGCATCCGGATCAGAAAACCCTGCAGGCAATGATGGAGCAGGCTGGATTGGTGCGTTGCAAGTACTACAATATGACCGGCGGTGTTGTCGCCCTGCATAAGGGGATAAAGCCCTGAGGCTGCTTCTAATCTCACCGGCTGAGTCAATATACTGTGTCTAGACTTCTACGATTGTTCAAAATTATCCGGGTTGTTGCGCGCTACCGGCTCGATAACCTGTTTGACGGTTTGCCGTTACCTTGGTACCTGAAAACCTGTTTTATGCTGCTGCCCTGGCGCTATCTGCATAGCTGTAATCGGCCCCGTGGTGAACGGATCCGTCTGGCGATGGAGGAGTTGGGGCCGATATTTGTCAAGTTCGGACAGATGCTCTCTACGCGTCAGGACCTGCTCCCCGCTGATATGGCCGCAGAATTGACCAAACTGCAGGATCAGGTGCCTCCATTCTGTGGCGATCACGCCACCCGAATTGTCGAAAAGGCGCTGGGCCAATCGGTGGCTGAGCTTTTTTGTGAGTTTGATAGCACCCCATTGGCTTCGGCATCGGTGGCACAGGTGCATACCGCCAAGCTGCACGGCGGAGAAGATGTTGTCGTAAAGGTGATCCGGCCGGGCATCGCTCGGGTTATTAAGCAAGATATGGGGTTGCTCTATACGTTGTCGCATCTGGTTCAGGCCGTTTGGGCCGATGGACGTCGATTACGTCCGGTCGAGGTGGTGGCTGAGTATGAAAAAACTATCTTCGATGAGCTTGATCTACGTAAAGAGGCGGGTAACGCCTCGCAGCTGAAGCGTAACTTTGCGGGCTCGTCGATCCTTTATGTGCCCGAGGTCTTCTGGGATTTTACCCATCGCGATGTGATGGTGATGGAGCGCATTTACGGTGTTCCGATCGCCGAAATGGACGCGCTCAGCGCGCAGGGAACGGACTTCAAACTGCTGGCCGAACGGGGTGTGGAGCTGTTTTTTACTCAGGTTTTTCGTGACAGCTTCTTCCATGCCGATATGCATCCAGGCAATATCTATGTCTCCCACAATACCCCGCATGATCCTCAGTACATTGCGATTGATTTTGGTATCGTTGGTTCGCTGTCCCCCAGTGATCAGAGCTATTTGGCGCGTAATTTTCTGGCTTTTTTTGAGCGTGACTACAAGCAGGTCGCGCAGCTGCATATCGACTCGGGCTGGGTGCCTGCCAATACCAATGTCAATGATTTCGAGACTGCCATACGCAGTGTCTGCGAGCCCATTTTTGAAAAGCCGTTGAAGGAGATCTCATTCGGACATGTGTTGCTAGGACTGTTTCAGACCGCGCGCCGGTTTAATATGGAGGTGCAGCCACAGCTGGTACTATTACAGAAGACGTTGCTCAACATCGAAGGTTTGGGGCGTCAGCTGTATCCTGATCTTGACCTGTGGAAAACCGCCAAACCGTTTTTAGAAGACTGGATGCTGTCTCTTATACACATCT
>SDWN01000075.1 GCA_004195305.1 Neptunomonas sp.
AGATGTGTATAAGAGACAGGATCAGTATCGGGTAGAGACGGTGCTGGATAATCCCACGGTGCATACGTTTGATGGGCTGACGCCGCCGGTGTAGGGAGGCGAATGGCGGGAAAGGTTTTGATGTACTATTTTTGATATCAACTTGTTCTTATGAAAAGGACTTCCATGCGTATTAAATGGATTTCTCCGGCGATGGCGTTGCTGGTGCTGTCGGGTTGTGCGGGCCAGGGCGTCATAGATGCCAAGGTAGAACTGGATGCACGTTTCATTTATGAGGAAGAGAAGGGGGATCGGTGGCGAGTCCTGCCGTCAGAGGGCGTCGTGACCGGTGATTGTGAAGACTACGCTCTGACGCTTCGCGAGCAGGTCGGCGGGGATATATGGGTAGTGAAACTCACTGACGGCAGCTGGCACGCAATGCTGTGCCTCGACGGCTTGTGCGCGGACAACTTGGGTGCAGAGTGGTTTGTGATCGATCCCCCGCGCTACAGCATCCTGATTCGTTATTCAGACGAGGATGTGCAGCAGAAGTTGGCGAGTCTTGGCGGAGCTACGATGCCGTAAGTGTAAAATAAACAGCGGTGCTGCAAGCCCTAAAAAACATGAGCCGCCCGGTTAACGCCGGGCGGCTTTTTTTGCGTCTGGAGCGTTACAAAACTAAGCCGCAACCTATTGATACATATAGGGGAGAAACAGCCTAAAACGGGTGTAAATAGAGAGCTCGTAAATAGGAATTAGACTGTATTCTCAGTGGCTTAAATGTCAGATTCAAGGTGATACAAGATTTTTAAACCACATGTTAATTCCGGTTAATGCTTGGCGGATTTTTTACGATGTATACCGTTGAAAATCTGTCAAATATCAAGCAAGTCTGATTTGACGAAATCAATTGAATGCGGTCAGTTAATTGGACACGCTTCGTCAGTTTATGAACAGTTGTGTTGGTCATGACCATCAGCAATTGAGTGGCCTGGAGGGGCAAGTCAGTTCCCACCACTGTTGGTCAAAACCGGACGCTCAACCGAATGAGAATGAGCTTCAGTAACTGTCGCTTACCGTTAAGTGTTCTCAGTTATCCGCTCGCAGCAGAGGGCCTGGATAGGTGCTCAATGGTTCAGCGGGCGGGTGTCAGAGAACGACACATGGCCGACATTCCCGTCGGGGCTGTATGGGCAGTTTCCACCGCTTTAATTTCCCAGATAGCTGACATCTAGCCCGGTTCTATCCGAGCTTTCGTTTTACCGCCGGGCCAGTTTTAAGGCACTGCCACTTGGTATGCCAGAGCCTCGCCGCAGGTGAAAACAGATCATCCCCCGTTTTCCTGAATTATCGCCTGCTTGATAAAAGTTAAATAAAAACAGCACCTTTGTTTGTGTTTATGTTTTTTATGCAATATATTTCCACACCGGCTGAGCATGCACTATAGTTCGCCTCACGATCCGGTGCGCTCGAGCTATAGCGACCACGCTGATGAACACAGGTGACCGGGTGGCTTTTGCCTAAGCTACTTTTTTGAAAGAGGCAACGGCATAACACAATACCGTTAACAACAGCTAGTAAAAAATACAAATAAAAACAAAGGAGTTAAAAAATGCTGCTACGAATTATTCGCACCGCGCTTGTGGTTCTTGGATGTTCACCGCTGGTTGCTTTGTCAGCTACTCAGCAAGAAGCTCAGACCTTAGCCGAGAAGGCGACGTCTTACGTCGAAGCCCATGGTCTGGAGCAGGCGCGTCAGACCATGCATGATAAAGCGGGGGGGTTCATCGATGGTGAACTCTATGTCTTTGTTCTGGATTTTGAAGGCGAGACTCTGATTCATGGTGGAAATCCGAAACTTGTCGGGCGTAATCTCTCGGCGATGAAGGATCCATCTGGCAACTATTTCGTTAAGAATATGGCCAAGACCGCGACCACTGCGGGTACCGGCTGGGTCAAGTACATGTGGAAACATCCTCAGACGAATAAGCTTACCCCCAAGAGTTCCTACGTCAGCCGAATCCCTTCCATGGATGCCTATGTTGGTGTCGGGGTCTACGACTAAACATCGATAAACGCATCGCTGCTGTAAGGGATGCCAGCAGCGGTGCTCTACCAACCTGTAGTCTGGTACCTCTCACATGCGTATATTGTCCCGTTTGAAGATAGCTCCCAAGCTATTGGCCAGTCCGATGATTTTCTTGATCTTCATGTTGACGATGGGGGGCTGACCTACTCTGTCCTTACCCAGCAGCGCGATCAAACCTTTGTCAGTTTCGAGCAGAGTCTTGGGCAATATGCTCAAGTCTCGCAGTTGGCGTTAGATCTGACGCTGGTGCACTCCGATCTCTACCGCACCTTGAACCTGATGAACATTGGCGCCGAAGGCGACGTCATCCAGCAGCGTTTCGACAATGGTTCCCGTCGGATGTCAGAGCTGGTTCAACAAGCCAGTGCGACCCCATCCATTTCAACAACAATCACCCCGCTGCTCGACGCCTATGTTGGCAAGATTGAGGAGGTGATTATGATGACTGAGGTGGAGACCTCCGCCGCCACGCTGCTGATGGAAGATGTGGAAGTCGCATTCGAAGCGCTGACCCGGCGGGTCGAAGAAACGCTGGCCGCAGTGGAGCAGGATAGCGGCAATGTGGTAACGGAGGCCGGCAAGCAGATCAATGCCGCAATCGTAGGCTATGTCCTGCTGTTGGCGGCGGCTGTGCTCATCTCTTTGATCGCGGCGCTGTGGATCGCTCGTCTGGTTCGACGCCAGATCGATGC
>SDWN01000303.1 GCA_004195305.1 Neptunomonas sp.
CCTCAATGGGCCCTAGACCCCAACAGGTTCTCAGGAGCACAGGTGTTACCTTTTATGCCATCACTTGAACTTTATCCGCGCAACTCGTTGCTTTTCTATTTAACCGATAAATCTTACAGCCATTAACCAGCCTTACCCAGTGAGCCGCCTACGCTGCCACTTGGTAAGACTCCTTCTTACTCAATACAGCCCAGGCGATGCGCGCATTCTTATTGGCGACTGCGACAGCTGAGATGTTCTTGCCTCGTCGTTGGTCCAGCTCCGTGATCCATTGATTACGGCTGTCCTCATATTTATGTGCAACCCGCACGACGGTTCTACCGCCGTGGATGAGCAGCGTCCGCAAGTAGGTGTCACCACGCTTGCTGATGCCCAGTAACGTCGGCACGCCCCCCGTGGAATGCTGTCTCGGAACCAAACCGAGCCAGGCGGCCAGCTCACGACCATTTTTGAAAACCGAGATATCGCCTATTGCGGCCACCAATGCCGTTGCTGTCAGTAATCCTATCCCTGGGATTGTCAGCAGTCGCTGGCAGTCTGGATTCTGGGCGGCAATGATTGCCAATTTCTGCTCTAACATTTCGACGCGCTGATCCAAGTGAACCATCTCATCGTAAAGCTCACTGAGAAGTTCTCTAAACAGCACTGTCAAATCATTCTCAGCGTCCTCCAGGATCATGGGGATCTGTTTACGAATGTACGAAATCCCCTTGGGAATAATGACCCCGTATTCCGTCAGTAGCCCTCGAATTTGGTTGGCAAGCGCGGTCCTTCTGGCCACTGCCTGGCTCCTGATCCGGTGCACACTCTGAATATCCTGCTGTTGAATACTTTTCGCCGGTACAAAGCGCATATTGGGGCGCTGTGCAGCTTCGCAAATCGCTTCGGCATCTGCAGCATCACTCTTGTTAGATTTGACGAATGGCTTCACAAACTGAGGAGCTATCATCTGCACAACATGCCCTAAGGCGGAAAACTTACGCAGCCAGTGATTCGCGCCACCGCAGGCCTCGATGGCAATCACGCACGGCGGTAGATTAGCAATAAAGGGCAGCAACTTTGCACGGGGGAGTTTTTTTCTCAAAACGCATTTGCCATGCGCATTGACGCCGTGAAGTTGAAAACTATGCTTGCTTAGATCAATAGCGAGAAGGCTAATTTGAAGCTTTGGGTTATGATTAGTCATGGTCCGTCTTGCTCCTCTGTGATGTATGTTCGCACACTCATCATGGCTCATTTGAAGCCGGTTTTGGAGCGGGGCGGACCATCCCATTAGGTCTTGTTTCTACCTAACAAAAGACAAGATGTTTTTCTGCAGGTTTGATAGCTCTAATCGAGAAGATTTTTAGTCTGCCCCTCATCAATCAGTTCCAGTAATACTCCATTCATCTTGTTGGGGTGGATAAAGCTGAATTCTCCGTTGCGAAACGGCCGGGGCGGGCCCACCAGTGGGTAGCTCTGATCTTCCAGTTCTTGGCAGGCCTCCTTGACGTTGTTGACGGCTAAGCTGAGCAGCATAATCCCTTCGCCCTGGTTTTTGATAAATCGAGCGACCTGGCCCTCGTCGGTTAATGATTCCATCAATTCCACCCCAACTTCGCCAATATAATAACGGGCGACGCGGATCTGCTCAGCACTATCTTCGTAGCTTTCATCGGGTTCTGTTTTTCCCAGTACCGGTTGCCAGATTATCTTGGCCGCTTCGAGGTCTTTTACTGCGATGCTGATATGGTCGATCTTGTTTATGTTCATATCACAGCTTCGCTTAATAGGGATAAGGGAGTATGCGTTGCCTTTTTTCAGATTTATTTCTGCCAGCTCTATCTAACCTGAATACAGGGCTGTTTGTCGATAGGGATCGGTAACAGCTGCCAGCTGCTGGGTGCTTCGGATTGCTCCAAGAGCGCTTTGCAGTGCGCACACTGAAAGATCGTAAAGTTCATCATGTGGCTTTTTTCGATCAACCGCTCATGTTTAGCTCTGCGCTGTGATGAGAGTAGAGAGCGGCAGTCTGAGCAGAGGTCTGAAAGGTTCATAGCGACACTCCTTGTCTGATAGGAATATTAAGCTTAGCTTATGGATCGCGGCATGGCAAATGTCGCGCATTGATATAACTCAGCTTGCCTCTTGTCCATCCAGACAATTGACGCCCACACTTTTGTGTTGCAAGGCCGACCGGTTTTGATACGATTCGGCTACAGTGGGCAAGTTGCCTACAAAACTTCATAAACCTCGCCTCGTTGCGGGGTTTTTTTATGCCTGCGATTTGTTGGAGCCTGCCATGCCTCGGTTTAGTGATAACAGCCAGGAGCGGTTGGACTCCTGTCATCCAGATCTGCAACGGCTGTTTAAAGAGGTCGTCAGAGGGTTCGATTGCTCTGTGCTGTGTGGTCATCGAAGCAAGGCCGAACAGCAGAAAGTCTTTGAGCAAGGCTTGTCGCAAGTCCAGTTTCCGAACAGTAAGCACAACATCACACCCAGCCGCGCCGTGGACGTCCCACCTTATCCTATCGATTGGAAGGATCTGCCCCGGTTTCATCTGTTTGCCGGGTATGTGCTCGGCATCGCCAACCAGCTCTATCAGCGCGGTGAGATTGATCACCGCATCCGCTGGGGCGGAGACTGGGATAGCGATACGTTAACGTCGGACGAACGATTTAGAGATTTGCCTCATTTTGAGCTGGGCCAATCACGACCTGCTGATGAGGTGGTGGGGTGAGCAGCGAAAGGGCTGATCTAATGGAGCAAGGAACCGCATTGCTAACTACAGGAAAGGCGACGGCCACCGGGTTTGGTCTAGGGTGGTTTACCTGGGCC
>SDWN01000519.1 GCA_004195305.1 Neptunomonas sp.
GGGTGGCGGCCTGATCTGTATCGGCCTGGCGGTCTATCAATGGGGGGATCGTTACTGGCAACGAAGTCCCGCGACATCCACAGAGGCGACCCGCAAAACCTGACCCGCAGAGTCCTGTTTCAGCGGCAACTATCGCCTCTGACTACTATCCACCCTGTCAGTGATCATTTTGCAATGCGTTACGTTTATCCCTTCAACTGTGATGCAAGCCGCCCCACCCTGCCCACAACTGTCATCCGGACCGCTGAGGAACCCTCACTTCGTTTCTTATAAAGAGCAGCGCGTACTCGTTTTTGTTGCCAACACCAACCCAGGCTCGGCTTTTCATTTCCCCTTTCCATCCCCCACTTTTGATTCTCAAAGATGCCCCCACCCCGAAACCTATTGCGCGCTGAACCGCCCGACTCCAGCCACGGTTCCACCTAGTAGAACACGCGCAACAGACCGGATCTATTCCCACAAAAAATATGTTGACGCTAACGTTAACATTGCCATAAGATGCACTAAAGTTCATGTCGGAACGAGAAACCATCCTCACATGCGGCATAACAGGCACCAAACTGCATATTTCTAAAAACAACAAAGGACAGAAACAATGAGCGACAGTCCGCTACGAGTCTGGTTGGAAAAGGAGGATCGTCTGCTGCGGTTACGCCTGTCCCAGCCTAAGGCCAACATCGTCGATGCCAAGATGATCGAAGCGCTGAGTGCCGCGCTGGACAAGCATCTGGGTTCCGCCAAGCTGAGCGCGGTGATCCTCGATGCCGAAGGCCCGCATTTTAGTTTTGGCGCCAGCGTCGCCGAACATATGCCGGATCAGTGCGCGGCGATGCTGAAAAGCCTGCATGCCCTGATCATTCAGATGCTGGACTGCCCGGTACCTATATTGGTGGCGATTAAAGGACAGTGCCTGGGCGGAGGTCTTGAGGTCGCATTGGCGGGCAATCTACTGTTCGCCCAGCCGACTGCCAACCTGGGCCAGCCCGAGATCAAACTGGCGGTATTTGCCCCCGCGGCTTCCTGCCTACTACCCGAGCGAATCGGCCAGTACCAGGCTGAAGATCTGCTGTTCTCTGGTCGTAGTGTCGACGGCAACGAAGCCCTGCGCATCGGCCTGGTCAACGCGCTCAGCGAGGATCCTTCCGCCGCCGCCGAAGCCTATTTCGATCAGCACCTGAGTCAATCCAGTGCCAGCTCGCTGCGCTTTGCGGTCAAGGCCGCAAGCTTTGACAGTATCGAGCGCATCAAGCAAAAACTTGCAACCGTAGAAACCCTTTACCTTCAGGAACTAATGGCGACCCACGATGCTGTAGAAGGATTACAAGCTTTCGTAGATAAACGCGCCGCTAACTGGGAGCACCGATAGTGATGAGTACTGTAGATATTATTAACCGCTGCGAAGAGCTGTATGAAGATACGCACTTCACCGCAGCCCGCGAATGGAAAGCCGCTGACCCCTCGCGCAAGGTGATCGGTTACATGCCGGTCTACGTTCCGCGTGAGATCATGCATGCAGGCAACATGTTGTCACTGGGGATCCTCGGTGGCGGCGACAAGCTGGAAGTGATCCACGGCGATGCTTACTACCAGAGCTACATCTGTCGTATCCCGCGCTCCACTATCGAGTTGGGCAAGACCGGTCGTCTGGACTTCGTCGATGGCATGCTGTTCCCCAGCATCTGCGACGTGATCCGTAACCTGTCCGGCATGTGGAAGCTGATGTTCCCCAATGCCTATGTGCGTTACTTCGACGTACCGCAGAACTACAAAGACGATATCGGCGGCAACTACTACGTCTCCGAACTGCAGGAGCTGCGCGAGGGTCTGGAGAAGTTATCAGGCAACAAGATTACCGATGAGGCGATCCTCAACTCCACCAAGATCTACAACCTTAACCGCGATCTGATCCGTGAGCTGTATGACTTGCGCGCCGAGATGCCACACAACGTCTCCAGCAACGACGTCTACCTGCTCAACCGGGCTGGCATGGTGATCCCGGTTGAAGAGCATAACGAAATGCTACGCGAGTATATGGATGGCGCGATGCAGCTCAACAACCCCAAGCGCGACAACTGCCGCATCATCATCAACGGCTCGTTCTGCGAACAACCGCCGCTGAACCTGATCCGTTCGATCGAGATGTCCGGCTGCTACATCGTCGATGACGATTACATGCTGGTTAACCGCTGGTTACTCAAAGAAGTCCCCACCGAAGGCAACCCATTGCAGAATCTGGCTGACGCCTTCCTGCACGAGTCAGCCGACTCAGCGGCCAAATACTGCGACCGCCATGAAGATGTGGGCATGTATCTGCTCGGGACCGTCAAAGAGCGCAAAGCAGAAGGGGTTATCTTCGCCGCGCCGAGCTTCTGCGACCCGGCGCTGCTGGAACGGCCGATGTTGACCGATCGGATGAGAGAGCACAATGTTCCGCATATCTCGTTCAAGTACGCCGAGAACTCCGGTCAGATGCAGCCGATCCGCGAGCAAGCCGGTACTTTCGCCGATTCTATCAAGCTTTGGAGCTAGTCATGAGTGCCAAGATTGAAACCTTAGAGACCCAAAAAGACTCCTCGATGCTGATGCAGAAGGAGATGATCAACTCGAATTACGACTTGCTCACCGACACCGCCAACAATGGCAAGAAAGTCTGCTCGACGTTTGTTCCGGGCAACCTGAACGAATTGATCCAAAGCTTCGGCATGCTCAACAACCTGCCGGAAACCAACGCTATCCAAAACGCCATGCGCCAGCAGAGTGGCGACATGATCCAGACCGCCGAGCGGATGGGGCATTCCGAGGATGTCTGTACTTACGTTAAGGCGGACATCGGCATGATGAGCAAGGGCAACATCGCCCCCAACGGCAAGCCGATGCCCAATCCAGACCTGCTACTGCTCTCCTACACCGGCTGCTTCACCTTTATGAAGTGGTTCGAGCTGCTGCGCCAGGAGTACAAGTGCGAAACCGTGATGCTGCAGGTGCCCTATCAGGGTGACGGCGAGATCACCCAGAACATGCGTGACTTCGTGGTTAAGCAGCTCAAAGAAGAAGTAATTCCGGCTCTGGAGCGGGTCAGCGGTAACAAGTTCGACATCGACAAGCTGCGCGAGAATATGCGCCGTTCCGCCAAGGCCGAAGATGATCTGGTGTGGGTACTGGAAAGCGCCAAGAACAAACCGAGCCCGATCGATGCTTACTTCGGTGCGATCTACTACCTGGGACCGATCTTCACCGCCTTCCGGGGTACTCAACAAGCGGTCGATTACTACAAAGTGCTGCGCCAAGAGATTGAGCAGCGGATCAAGAACGGTCAGGGACCGATCACGCCCGGTGGATCGATGGGTAAAGAGAAGTATCGCATCGTCATGGAAGGGCCACCCAACTGGACCAACTTCCGCGAGTTCTGGAAGATGTTCTACGATGAGGGCGCAGTTGTTGTTGCCAGCACCTACACCAAGGTGGGCGGCGTTTATGACCAGGGTTTCCGTCACGATGCCGACAACCCACTGGAGTCGCTGGCCGATTACTGCCTGGGCTGCTACACCAACCGCAATCTGCCCAAGCGGGTCGATATGCTGGAAAAGTATATGAACGATTACGAAGCCGACGGTCTGCTGATCAACTCCATCAAGAGCTGTAACAGCTTCTCTGCTGGCCAGTTGATGATGATGCAGGAGATTGAGAAGCGCACCGGCAAGCCGGGAGCCTTTGTCGAGACCGACCTCGTTGATCCACGCTACTTCTCAGCAGCCAACGTAAAGAACCGTCTGGAGAGTTACTTCCAGATGATCGAGCAACGCCGTCAGGGCAACATGATCGCCAGCGCGCGCTAATCAGGAGCCAGTTATGAAATGTTTTATCGGAATAGATCTGGGTTCTACGACGACCAAAGCCGTGGTCATGGATGATACCGGCACGCCTCTGGGGCACGGCATCACCAACTCACGTTCCAACTACGACACCGCTGCGCTGGTCGCCAAGACCGAAGCGCTGATCAGTGCCCGACTGGTGCTGCTGCGTCAATCGCTGGATAAGTCATCCACCTTGACGATGAGTACCGACAATGTGCTGTACATGCTGGAGCGCCACTTCCGTCTGGCCCAGTTTCTGGTGCAGCTCGACAACCTGAAAAGGCTCTGTGGCGAAAAAGCGGTCGCGGGCAACTATAAGGAGGCACCGGAAACACTCAATACCACCCTGGAAGGCACCTTTGCCGCACTCAAGATTGAGCTGTCAAAGCTGTTTGAGCCGGGCGCCGAGCGCAAGTCCGACTTTTTCCGCGATCTGGCCGGCACCGTGTATATGGAGGTCGCCGAAGACCAGGCCGCCAAACAGGACATCAGCTCCGACACGCTGATCAATATCTACGACAAGTCGATCATCGAGGTCGAGAATATTCCGCCCGCAGTCGATATGAGCGAAACCTTCCTGATCGCGCTGAACAGCGCCCTCAGTGCCGGAGAGATCCAAACTGAAGATTTCGGCAAGGTCAAAGAGACACTGACTCAAGTGTTGGCTATCGAGCTGGAAGAGACCTACGTGGTCGGTACCGGTTACGGTCGTGCCCGGTTGCCGTTTCCCAAGGATCACATCCGCTCCGAAATTCTCTGCCACGGTCTGGGTGCGCACCTGATGTACCCCCAGACCCGCACCGTGCTCGATATCGGCGGTCAGGATACCAAGGGGATTCAGGTCGATGAACACGGCATTGTCGTTAACTTTCAGATGAATGACCGCTGCGCTGCCGGTTGTGGCCGCTACCTGGGCTACATCGCCGACGAGATGCAACTGGGGCTGCACGAGCTGGGCCCGCTAGCGATGAAGTCCACCAAGAAAGTCTCAATCAACTCGACCTGTACCGTATTTGCCGGTGCCGAGCTGCGTGACCGACTCTCCTTAGGTGAAAAACGCGAAGATATTATCGCCGGTCTGCACCGCGCCATTATCTTACGCTCGATGTCCATCTTGTCCCGCTCTGGCGGTGTTGATAACGAACTCACCTTTACCGGTGGCGTGGCCAAGAACGAGGCCGCCGTTAAAGAGCTGCGCCTTCTGGTCCAGGAAAACTATGGTGATGTAACGATCAACATCGATCCCGATTCCATTTACACCGGCGCACTGGGGGCAGCTGAATTTGCCCGCCGCGCAGTGGAGGCATAAACGA
This sequence comes from Neptunomonas sp., assembly GCA_004195305.1. Taxonomy (GTDB): domain Bacteria; phylum Pseudomonadota; class Gammaproteobacteria; order Pseudomonadales; family Balneatricaceae; genus Motiliproteus. Next base: position 5,168 of record SDWN01000519.1, read on the forward strand.
TGATTACTGCAGGTATTGATTTAGGCACAGGTGCTGTCAAGACGGTGTTGTTCAAACACGAAAACGGCAAGGTCGAATGGCTGGCCAAACGTAACGATCGGATTCGTACCCGTGATCCGCTGCAACTGTCGGCGCAAGCGTACGACCAGCTGCTGGCAGACAACGGCCTGACCCGTGACGATGTGACTTACTGCGCCACCACCGGCGACGGTGAGAATATCGACTTCCGCACCGGTCACTTCTACTCCATGACCACCCACGCCCGCGGCGCCATCTACCTGGATCCGGAAGCGACCGGGGTGCTGGATATGGGCGCACTGCATGGCCGGGCGATGAAGATCGACCATCAGGGCAAGGTACTCAACTACCGCATGACCAGCCAGTGTGCGTCGGGTTCGGGGCAGTTTTTGGAGAACATCTCGCGTTATCTGGGTATCGCCCAGGATGAGATCGGCTCCCTTTCCAGGCAGGCGGATAACCCCGAGATCGTCTCCAGTATCTGTGCGGTACTGGCGGAAACCGATGTCATCAATATGGTATCGCGCGGTATTTCGGCGCCCAACATCCTCAAGGGGATCCACCTGTCGATGGCCGGCCGTTTAGCTAAGCTGCTACGGGTGATCAAGGCCACCGACGGTATCGTACTCTGCACCGGCGGTCTGTCACTGGACAGCGGCATGATCGACGGTCTTAACGAGTCGATGCAGAAGATGAAGCTCAAGGCCGAAGCGCGCAGCCATGTAGATTCTGCCTACGCCGGCGCTATCGGTGCGGCATTGTGGGGTGCCTTCCGGCACGAGAAACTACAAAAACTCGAGTCGCTGGCAAAAGCATCTTGAGAGGGCGCGGCTTAATTAAGCCGCACCAGAATTCAATAGGACAGGAGAAAGACCATGGCCCTGATCATTAACGAAGACTGTACTGCCTGTGATGTCTGTGTACTGGAATGCCCTAACGATGCGATCAACGAAGGTGACGGCATGCTCTACGTCATCGAAGCCGACAAATGTACCGAATGTGTCGGTGCCCACGACGAGCCGCAATGCCAGCTCGTATGCCCGGCGGAATGTATCCAGGTCGATCCTAATCATCAGGAAAATCAAGAACAGCTGCAAGCCAAGTACGAGCGCATGCACGGTTAATTGGCCGCAACAAAGGACAGTTCATAATGACTGATAATAACGTTAAGGTTCGGGCCCTGAGCCCGGACGACCAGCACGCGGTCGTCGCTCTGGATCAGCAATTCAGTGGCTCGTCGCGGCAGGATTTTTTCAGCAAACGTATCAATGCAGAACGCCAAAACCCGGAAACGTTCATATCCCTGAGCGCCGAAATCGATGGCCAGATCGCAGGCTTCGTCTGCTGCCAGATACTCGAGGGCGAGTTTGGCTGCAGCGAACCGATCGCGGTGCTGGATGCCATAGGTGTCGACCGTGAGCATCAGCGTCAAGGCGTCGGTCAGCAGCTATTCAAGACCCTGATCGAAACCGTCCGCGAGCGTGGCGGCCGTGAGTTGCACTCAGTAGTGAAGTGGGACCAGCCCGATCTGCTGCGTTTCTTCTCCGATGCTGGTTTCAAACTGGCCGACCGTCAGGTTCTGGAGCTCTCTACCAACGCCCTGACCGAATCCAATGCTGACGGCATTGATCTGTCTCGGGACCGTGTGCCGACTCGGACCCTCGCCGCCGGAGACCTGGATGCGGTCATCCGTATCGACCGCCACATTACCGCAACGGATCGGAGCGCTTACTACCAGCGCACGGTAACCCAGGTATTGGAAGAGTCGGGAATCCGCATCTCTCTGGTGGCAGAGAAAGAGGATCCGGTGAAGGACAAACTGGCCAGTATCCGCGGCTTTATCATGGCCCGGGTAGACAATGGCGAATTCGGCCGAGCCAGCTCAGAAGCGGTTATCGATACCATCGGCGTCGACCCTTCTGCGAAGGACCAAAAGATCGGCCAGGCCCTGGTGTCTCAACTGGTCACCAACCTGAAGGCCCTGCACGTTGAATCGGTACGGACCGAGGTGCCCTGGGATAATTTCAATCTCAACGGCTTCCTGCAGCAGTGCGGTTTCCGTCCGGCACAACGTCTGGCGCTGACCTGCACGATCGACTAACGCGCAGCCTCAACCCTCTTCCCGCTCAAGGGAAGAGGGTTACACGCCGGACCGGACACGCTTAGCGCGTCGATGAGCAAGATCAAAACACGGCCTACCTCCGAAAAACAGCAGTTTCAATCCCAACAACAACCACCATAACTACAACCAAACGGAACAGCCCATGTCATTTGCACAACTTTACGACCTCAGTGGCAAAGCGGCAGTCGTCACCGGCGGTACGCGCGGCATTGGCCGAGCCATCGCCAACGCCTTGCTCGAGCGCGGCGCCGAGGTCCATCTGTTCGATATCTCCGCTGAGGGTGCTGGCGACCTGTCTGCCTTCACTTTCCACCAGGTCGACATAAGCGATCCTGCGGCCGTCAACCAGGCAGTAGCCGAGTTACCCGCTAACTGCACCCTGCTGGTCAACAACGCAGGCATCACCCGCGACCGCAGCCTGGCCAAGATGGCCGACGCTGAGTGGCAGTCGGTGATCGATATTAATCTCAGCGGTGCGTTCTACATGATCCGTGCCCTGGCGCCACTGATGCGCAACGCTGGCCATGGCCGCATCGTCAACATCACCTCCATCAACGGTATCCGCGGCAAGTTCGGCCAGGCCAACTACTCGGCGGCTAAGGCCGGCTTAATCGGCCTGACCAAGACCAGCGCCCGCGAACTCGGCGCCAAAGGCGTGACCGCCAACGCAATCGCCCCCGGTATGGTGATGACCGAAATGGCGCAACAACTGCCACCGGAATATATCGACAAAGCCCAGAGTGAAGCGCTGTTACCGCAGCTGGCGTTGCCCGAGGATATCGCTAACGCGGTGCTGTTTTTAGTGTCCGACGCCGCACGTATGATTTCCGGTGAAGTGATCCGGGTCGATGCCGGTCAGTATGTTTAACCAGAGGCTTGATGAGCTAACGCATACAGAGCAGAAGCCGTCGTAACGGTTACGCTACAGAGGAAGTTGACGTAAAATCGATCCTGTTGCTGCCGACTGTTCATCAACCGTGCCGTTCCAGCCGTCATCTTTAATCTAACCTGTATGGATCAACCTACTGTGATAGATACCCAACAAAAAACCGATACTGACATCGAAATGCAGCCTCAGGATACCAGCCCCCCTGTTAGCTATTCGATCACCCAGTTGTCGCACGAGTTTGATATCTCGCCACGAACCATCCGTTTTTACGAAGATAAGGGGCTTCTCAATCCAGACCGCAGCAAGTACCGCCGCACGTACAGCAAACGGGATCGGGTGCGGTTGATGTTGATCCTGCGCGGCAAGCGGGTCGGTTTTTCTCTGGATGAGTCACGCGAGCTGTTCGATATCTATGATTCGGGAACCGGCGAAGAGACTCAGTTACGCCACTGGTACAGGCTGCTCCAGGAACACCAAACCCGGCTGGAACAGAACAAACAGGATATCGAAGAGTTATTAGCCGAGGTCAAGAGTGCCAAGGGCCATTGCCAGCAACTGATGGATACCGAAATAAAACCCTAAGACACCTATCCCAAGGAGCGCCCGTTGATGACAGCGACAACCGACCCAAATTTGGCACTGATCCGCGACTCCCTGTCCCTGAAACGAGAAATTGGCGACGGTTACTCGCAGCTGGCCGAACAGCTCGAAAATTTTAACAATCCAGCGGCCGCCGCCAGCTTCCTGAAACTGGCCGAACAACAGCAGCAACACATCCAACGCCTGGCAGCACTCGCATCCGAACACTCCGGCAGTGACCCAAGCCTGAGTGTACGCGTCGATCAGGCATCACCCGCCGACGATATCAACGCCTCCTCGCACTACCTGATGACCCCCTATCACGCCGTCGCTCTGGCGCTCGAGATCGAACAAACGACGCAACACACCCTGCTCAACCGACTGGGCATTAGCGCTAGCGACCCACAGAGTCAGTCGCAGCAGCAGGAGCACGCCCGGCACATCCAGGTGTTGCAGCAGCTGCTAGGCAACAGCCCCAAGCCCCCCGAACATTGGGATGAAGACCTCGACCCGCCTTTTCTGGACGACTGAACAGCCGGATTAACTAATGTGGCCCACTCAGTGCCCTGGCCTCTGGCGCACTAAAGGGCGCAGTTATCGGCATGGCCATCACTACTGCCCCGCCTCCCCCCAAAAAGTGCTCCCATTTTGCCTTTTAATGCAATTTAATGGTCAATTCAATCAGTTGCCAATTTCAGCCGCTGCGTCGAGCTGCAGGCTGACTCACCCGGCGTCACCCAGCTACAAGCCAGCGGCAACCTATGCTATTTACTGATCTAAGCCTGTCCCCGGCCCTGCTGGATCGACTATCGCATCGCCCTGCGCCTGGTCAGCGGTCAGCGCAGCGATCCCCACTGGGCTAACGCCCAATGAGCGTCAACATTACCTGGCCAAACAACAGATCCTGGACGCATTCGTCGAGCGACTGGGCACGGTAAGGCGATTGTTTGCGCATCTGCCGGTGGCGATGATCGTCGATGACCATTGGGTTTGAGTCAGGCTGGTTAAACCGCCGGGAAGCCGCCGTTACAGATCGGGAGCTCCGTGATCACTCCTTCCCTTCCAGCCGCTTCCGTGACTTATTGGCTATACCTTGAATTGTATGACCAAGCTCTTGAGATCACGAGACAGCTTAGACAAATCCTTACTGGATGCCGCAATTTGCGCAGCTCCTGCTTCAGTTTGCCGCGATACCTCGCTGATATTGCCTACGTTATTATTTATTTGTTCCGCCACCGCGAGCTGTTCCTCAGACGATGCAGCTATCTGGGTATTCATATCGCTGATAGTGGAAACAACAGCGGTAATATCTTGCAGGGAGACGCCAGCTTGCTGGGCCTGCTCAACAGAGGATTGGGCCTGCCCCCTGCTTTGATTCATCGCCAACGATGCATTTTTCGATACCGACTGCAGCTGATCGATCAATTGCTTGATTTCTAAGGTTGATGCTTGGGTGCGATGTGACAATGTCCGGACCTCGTCGGCAACAACAGCAAAACCACGCCCTTGCTCACCCGCTCTGGCCGCCTCAATCGCCGCGTTAAGTGCTAGTAAATTTGTCTGCTCTGCAATGCCCTCAATCGCCCCTATTATTGTGCCTATATTGGTACTATCCTGCTCCAGGTTTTCAATAATGACTCGGGTTTGCTCAAGCTCTATCGCCATCTGATTATTTAGATCAATGGTCTGATTCACGACTGACGCCCCCTCTCTGGCCTTGTCATTAGCCAGCTCTGCAGATTGTGCCGCTTGAGAGGTATTTCGAGCCACCTCTTCTACCGCTGAGACCATTTCATTAATTGAGTGGGCGACTTCATCGGTTTCCTGGCGCTGCTGGCTCATCCCCATGATCGTCTGTTCGGTGGTCATACTCACCTGATCAGCCGAAGACATAACCTGCTCTGTTGCTTGGGTAACCTGCTGAATCGTGAGCTGCAGTTTTTCCATAAACTGATTGAACCAGCCTGCCAGTTCACCAAACTCATCTTTATTTTCTACCAGCAGCCGCTTCGTCAGATCTCCCTCGCCCTGGGCAATATCCTTGAGCATGAGTACGATTCCTTTCAAGGTTCGGGTAATCGATCCTGAAATCCACAACGTTAACAAAATCGGCACTAAGATCGACAAACCGGCAACGATCAAAAACAACCTGGTATCGGTGCGGCCCTTATTGGTCATTTGATCAAAATCGCTAGCGACCAGCTCTTTCTGATGCGCTAAATTTTCTTTCATCTGCATATCAATGGCGTGATAAAGCTTATCCATAGCTGGGTATGCTTGAGAAGCGCCATAGGAATCCGCATCTTCGGCAGTCGCAACAGCGACCTGTTGATACAAAGCCAGGTACTGCGTCAGATCGTTGATAATCGATGAGGTGTCTCTTCCGGATGTTTCACTAAACTTTTTGATGTCAGTAGCAGAAGCCGCTAACAGCGCCTTGCCTGCATCAGCATGCTGCTGAATGGCGCTCGACTCCTGTCCCATCATTGTCATAATACTGAGTTCTTTCACCGTCGCATGGGCGCCGGTTAATCGAGTCGAAACTGCGGAAAGCAGGTCCATGGTCGCAAAGGTTTCGTTATATATCCGTTCAAGCAACTGCTGACTAGAGCGGCTCTGACTGGAGTAGAGAAAGACTAAAATCACTATCGAAAAAAAGACCAGCACAGGACTAATTAACAATCGGAAACGGATGCTCATATTCACACCTTTGGCTCACACAAAAAGTCCCAAGCGATCGAATTCAGACCACTTGGGATGACTGATACTCAACGTCACCGTTTATTGACTAGTAAAGTTTAGAGTGCCCCGGCGTATGTCCCGCTAGCAACAATGAATTTACGACCGCCATTCTCAGCCAAGCTGCTATATACCTTTTTCTTAAACAGTCCTGAGGTTGTGCCAGGCTTTTGGTAAACGTATTCCGTCCAACCGCCGCCGTTTAAAGCATGCTTAACAATTTCATCGCGGAATTTCTTGCCCTTTACATCCGGTTTACCTTTGTAACTACGACCTACGAGCTTAGGCTTTACCGGGTGGGCCAGCATGACGACATTGTCATCGTAGACAAAGACATACTTGCTACCATTATGAAAGTCACCATCGGTCTTTCCGATCGTGGCCAATGCGGTCTCTCCCTGCTCATTAAGCAGCTGAACAGCCTTATCGACAAACGCGACCACCTCCTTTTCTTCGTCAGTATTCGCCGATAATGAGCCAGCAAAACCTATAGTTATCATAAGGATAATAAATTTAGAAAAAGACTCAACCATTAGTTTCATTGCCATTCCTTTTAGTGTAGATACGATAATATTATGAGGTAGTCTCGCCGCTGATACTGATCCGATACGGCAGGTTTTTACAGTTTTTAGCTGACTGCACTCCTATTGCTGGATTGAATAGATGATTCCTTATTTTCACCGCATGGACTCAAAACAAACCTACAAATGCTTGTTTCTTCATAGTCTTGCAGTTCAGTCAATTGTGCCATACCTATAGGCAGAAACATTGTTCAAGATCATATAAATGTGAATATAACATTGGATTCTAAGGTAATCTGAAGCCCAAAAATGGGAAGCTGTTTTCCCGCTTAGCTGTGCTTTCAGCAGTCATTAGACGTTAGACAAGCTCTTTTTAAGTGACGGCTTGGGCCGAAAACAGCCCCTGACCTATCTCGTATCTGCTACAACGGCTAATCAGTTATAGAAACAAGCTCCATTACTTTTATTAGACGGGGCTCTTGGTCGTCAATATGTGATCTGATCACGACCCAATTACAAGTCGGATCGGGAGGAGGTCGCGTTCCGATTAAAGGCGTCGAATAAACATCCCACCTGGTCTAACACACCGATCGCTGCCTGCTACCGAAGAGGTCTAGGCAAGGCCTACCGCTGCTTGTTCTGGATAAAAATTCAACTTTTGAGCTTTAAAGGGCAAATTTAATACACAACCTACTCTTGACACTAATCAGACAGCCGTCTAAGGAGATTATTTTATTTATGCTTTTTTAAACACATCTATTGACTCAGCCATCCTGTTGAAATCATTATATATAATTAATTACCGTACAAAAAACGACCAATTTGTGTGCCTGCCCTATGAACGGCCAGTTCAGCCGCGTTTCCCCGTACTACCTCACAGACTTATCCACAGATAATGTGCATAACTCAGAATAAACCCTAACCTGGTGTTCACATAGCAAGAGGAAGCCCCTCCCCTTATCTCCTTGGCAGGGCTCATTCAGACTCGCGATCATTCGAATTCAGCTGTCCCAACATTTATTCCTCGACGCCCCGCTAACCGAAGGCTGTTGGAAGATCCGCGCTGGCCGGGCGCAAGTACTGGATTTAATGAGGCTTGCTAGGAGCCTGTCGGACTTAACACTGATCTACTGCGGAAAACCCGAATTT
>SDWN01000547.1 GCA_004195305.1 Neptunomonas sp.
GGCCAGCATCGCCGCGCTGCTGTACGAGACTCCGAAGCTGCCCGATTTTCAGGCGGCCTGGCTGCCGCTGCTCTACGCCGGGGTCGCCTCCAGCGGCATCGCCTGTACCTTGCAAGTCATCGGCCAGCGCAAGATAGAGCCCAGCGTTACCGCACTGATCCTCTCCACCGAGGCGATCTTTGCGGTACTTGGAGGCTGGCTACTGCTAGGAGAGACCTTTGGTAGTAAAGAGCTACTGGGCTGTTCATTGATGCTGGCAGGGATGCTGATCAGCCAATGGCCCAGCCGAAAAACACAACCGGACCTCATTGCCCAAAGCTAAAACTCACCGGGTTCCCCACGAAACTCAGCCTTGATGCGACTGATCGATGCTCGCGGCGAATCAGTCCGGGGCTTGTGGGAGCTGGGCTCCCGGCGATCTTGTCATTTTTTAGCGCAGCTAAGAAATCGCCTGCAGGCAGGCTCCCACAGCTTGTTTTCCAATCGCTCGTCACTGTGATAGCTAAAGATCATGGGTAATCAGGAAAGCTCAAAGTTGAAAAACGAGAGCCCAAGCAGAGCGCTAACAGGCTGCTAGCCGCGGCGATAACCTTCAACTACTCGAAGAAGGTCTCCGGCAGGCTCCGGTCCACCGGCGTGGACAGGATCATCATGGTGTTGGTGTCACTGTAATCGCAGAAGGATTCCAGAATATGGTCCAGCTGCGACATCGACGCCACCGCCAGTTTAACCAGAAAGGCCTGTTCTCCGGTGACGTTGTGACACTCGATCACCGCATCACAGTCGAGCACGACCGCCTTGAACGCCCGCTCTTTAGTACGAAACACCTTGCATTGGACCAGAGCAACGATCGGGTAACCGAGTTTATCCAGATCCACCTTGAGGGTAAATCCGCTGATCACCCCGGCACTTTCGAGCTTACGCACCCGCTCCGCCACCGCGGGCGCCGACAGATGCACCAGCTTACCCAGCTCGGCGTAAGAGATGCGGGCATTGTGTTGCAGGGCGGTGATAATCTTGCGGTTGATCGCATCGATCATTGGCTGGCTTCTGCATCTATACGTTTGACCATCGCCTGATGGGGGATACCCGCTTCCATAAACTCCTCTCCTTCAGGCAGATACCCCTGGCTCAGATAAAACGCCTTGGCCGCAAGCTGGGCATTCAAATACACCGAGGATAGACCCGCACGCCGAGCGATCCGATGCAGCGCATGCATAACCTCAACCCCGACCCCATGATTTCTGTGTTCGGCCAAGACCGCCACCCGGCCAATTTTGCCCTCGTTGTCGAGATCGATGCGTCCGGTTGCAACCGCGTTAACGCCATCGAACGCCAGCACATGCCGACACAGCGTATCCCGGTCATCATACTCCAGCGCTTCGGGCACCGCCTGCTCACGCACAAACACCTGGGTACGAATCTGCCGAATCGCCTGCTGGTAATCGGCATAGCTCACCTCTTTGACGATCATTTGACCTCCATGAATTTCGTTCAAGTTCCTGTTTGCGATAGTGTAGCTGCGCTTTCATTCTGCTGCCACCCATCCACGTTTCTTCCAGCCACTTCCCTTATATCGCCAGGCGCGACCCTATCGCAGCCCAAAAATGGGGGGTCTAGTGAGAGCGGATCCAGCGGATAACTGCATCCAGATCCGTTGTAGATTTCGGTTCGAACTGTTTATGCTTCTCGACTTTACCCTCAACCCCGATCTCAGGCGATGAGGTCAGATGGGTACGCAGCTTGACCGTAGCCTCTAGATCATCCCGATACTTAGCGGCGAGTTTCTTGATCGAGGGGCCATCCTTTTGGTGGGATATCGCATGGCACTTGAGACAACCCTGCTTTTTTAGCATTTTTTGTACATTGATCGCAGCCACATCCACTCAAATAAGTGACGGCCCGAGCAGCGCAAGCGCGCCTATTTTCTTTATCGATCGCATATGAATCTCCTGCTTGAGGCTATCGATCAGACGCCCGAATAAACTATGGAGCCTATGCTAGGTGACTATAAGGGTGACCGATTAACACCGACTGAACCGATCAAAGAGTGCGGGGATGTAAGGGGGGATTCGTGCGCGATGGATAGCTAGCGTCAGCAGCAAACAGACCCAACAGCCAGCACCGCAACGCCCTAGCACACTGACATAAAAAAGGCCGAGTAATGAATACTCGGCCTTGGGATTTAGCGCACTGGGTTTATTTCAGATTGTGCACCTTATCAACGGGGGCACCACCATATTCAGGATCACTATCGATTGAATGACAGGTTGCACAGGATTCAGCCCCTGTAGCCACATCGACAGTATCAGCGCCAAATACAGCCCCTGCCTGCGTCATATGATTGAGCCAGTGTATCTCTGAGTCAGTGAGTTCAATACCCTCAGGCTCATTTCCATTTAGCACCGCAGCACCGTTTATACCACCTCCCACAATATATCCGACCGGTACCGAGATATGACAAGACGAACAGACCACTGCGGTCGGGCTAGTAAAGACATTAACAGCGCCGCCATCATTTGACGCGGATGCTCTGACATTTTCCTGCAAGGGCAGGTCGAACTGTCCGTCACTATGACATGCATTACAGTTGCTGATATCACCCGGGTAGAAGCTGCCTCCAAAGGCCCCACCCAGATTCTTTTCAACATTTACGCTGTCGTTACTGGCATGAAAGCTATGCACATGCGATTTCAGATCGCGTGGGCGGCCAGAATAGTAGCCTGAGCTGGAGGCGTTATGACAGCTTGTGCACTGGGCAAGATCTTTAGCCGCTACACTTGTCGGGTGACCGACCAGCTCCTTATGGC
>SDWN01000784.1 GCA_004195305.1 Neptunomonas sp.
AGATGTGTATAAGAGACAGCCAGTGGCCCCGCTCATTACTAAAACGGCTGCGCAGGCCATCATGATGATCAACTAAACACTGCACCGCCTGCTCCAGCAACGCCGGATCGAGCGTGCCGTCACAGGCCAGCAGAACTGACTGGCTAAAACGATCGACATCCCCGGGCTGGGTGGCAAAGAAGCGCTGCAGTGCCGGCAGCATCGTCACCTCACCGACCACCTCCCCCTGCTGCGCCACCACTTCGACGACACTAACGGCGACGGCCGACAGTTCCCGGATGGTCGGATAGTCGAAAATCTGTTGCGGGGTGATGTGGATCCCCAAGTCCCGCGCCGCCGATACGATCTGAATATTGATGATCGAATCGCCGCCCAGGTCAAAGAAGTTATCGTTGACGCCTATCCCTTCGACGCTGAGCATCTGCGTCCACAGTTTTACCAACCCGATTTCGTTCTCATTGACCGGGGCGGCGTACTCTCTGGAACGCTCTCGCTGCCCGGATTGCGGCCGCGGCAGCGTCTGACGATCGATCTTGCCGTTGCTGCTCAGGGGCATTATCGAGAGTCGAATAAATTGTCGCGGAATCACTTCTCTGGCCAATGTGCGCGCCAACTGAGACCTTAGAACGCTGCTGGGAATCTCCACCGGCGACACATAGTAAGCGACCAGATAATCATCCTCCAGATCACTATCATGGGCATCATTCTGCTGGTACCCAATGGCATTGAGAAGCTGGCTCACCTTATCGGTATCGATATCATCCTGGAGTTCTTTTAACGCCGCATCTCGCTCCTTGTGCCCCAGGCGTACGTCCCAGCTATAGGGCAACGCGTAATTGTGGTATCCACGCTCGCGTTTATGCACATGAATACCCGCCTCATTAATCAGGCAGTTGGTCGAACGGCCGGTATCCGCAGGGCGAACCCAGCCGACCCTGACCTTCAGGTAATCTAGCACTTCGGCCAGGGTCACGTCGGTATAGCGGTAGAAATCAAGGTACTCGACTTGGTCGAAAATGCCTTCGTCGCAGAACACCTCATTACCCAGCGAGCGAGCAATGATGTCGTCGGTTTTATGGTAGGCCCTGCGGGCTTCAATAATTCTCTGATCGATCCGTGCGGCATCAAACACACCCTGCTGAAACAGATGGGCGATACGGGTCTCAAATATCTGCCCGCGAGACAGCCCGGTACAGATATGCTTAATCCCGCGCTCCCTGGCGATATTCATACTCAGGGTATAGATCGTTTTGAAGCAGCCATTGCAGACATTGCTGTGCCGTTTGAGGCTATCGACGAAGATGTCATCCATCGCTGCTGTTTTTCCGACCACCAGCTCGAGCCCGAGATAGTCGACCAGTCGCTGCATATTGGCCTTGGCGCCGTCGGAGATATAGCCATTATCCAGGGTAAATACCAGCGGGGTCAGCCCCATATCTACCAGTCGACAGAGCGCATAACTGCTGTCTTTACCCCCGCTGAGTAGCATGATGCAGTCCTGGGTCGAGGTCGCCTCGCGTTTTATTCGGGATATCTGCTGCGCCAGGTCCTCCAAAGTACGAAAATAGCTCTGTGCCAGTGGCTTCTGTTTTTCGTATAACCGACAGATTTTGCAGACATGCTCCTGATCAAGCTGGGCTTTGGGGTGATTATTCGACAACCCGCATACCCGGCAGCAGGTCGCCTGTTGCGCATCGGCGAGGGTGCTTGGGTGCGGCGCGACATCGACAACCACTTCGGTAATGGTATCGACGCCTAACAGCGCCGCCTCTATCTCACCGGCCTCGATGCGTAGTCCGCGTATTTTCAGCTGCTGATCATTTCGACCCACGTATTCGAACTGCCCCTTTTCGTTCAGGCGCGCAACATCACCGGTCCGATAGAGCGTTTCGCCTGGAGCAAATGGGTTATCGACAAAGCGTTCTTGGGTGATATCCGGCCGATTGAGATAGCCCTTCGCCACACCTAGACCGCCTATATAAAGTTCCCCCTTTACGCCGCGGGGAACCCGGTTGAGGTTATCGTCCAGAACGGAGAGATAAGCATTCTCTATCGGCTGACCGATGGGCACTGAACGACCCTGATCCTCATCCGCATCGAATAGATGGACGGAGCAAGCCACGGTCCCCTCTGTCGGACCGTACTCGTTAAATAACTGTATATCGCCGCCGAAATAGCGATGGATTTTTCTGGCACTGGAGGTTTTTAGATCCTCACCGCCAATAATCATCTTCTTTATGCGTGACGCAGAAAAATCCATCGCCTGAATAAGCAACAGGTGGGAGGGGGTCAGTTTGATAATATCGACCCGGTTATCACTGATCACCGATCTGATGGTAATCTCCGCTCCCTCTGGTGAGTCCGGATAGATCACCAGTCGACCACCCGACACCAAGGGGACAAACAACGAGGTGATTGTCAGATCGAAACTCAACGAGGAGAACAGCGGAAAATCCAGCACCCCCCCTTGCAGGTAATAGTCTCTGGCCCAGCCGATGTAGTTACTCAGACTCCGGTGTCCGACCAGAACGCCCTTTGGCCTCCCGGTAGAGCCCGAGGTGTAGATGATATACGCCGTCTCGTTTGGATGGATGCTGGGTGATAGCATCTTAGCGTCAATCGCCTCTATCTGCTGCCTTTCCCGATCCAGACAGAGGCTGTTGCTTACCAGCCCGCTAAGTGCCTGCTCGTTCTCTTTGAGCGTCAAGAGGACACCGCTGTTGGAATCAGTAAGCATGAAGGCGATACGTTCGCGTG
>SDWN01000788.1 GCA_004195305.1 Neptunomonas sp.
GACTGCAGCAGGTACTGTCGGTATTACGGGCATTATCCCGAATATTCGCATCCTGATAGTGATACCAGCCCAGCCACATCCGGGTCCAGCGGCTGGCGGCGGGATCAAGACCCGCCTGTGCAGCTAACACCAGCAATGCATCCAACTGCAGATGGCCAGCGTCATACTCAAACCAAAACGATCGCCACGCTGCCCACAGCGGTTAAATCCAAACAGCGCCTCAGCCTGTCGAGCCAGCGCAGTTAACTCCCCCGGCCGCTACAGCAAAAGCGCCGAGAATGTCGGCGCGAGTTTAAGGCTACGCTGAACACAGAAAACGGCACGCACACCCGGCTTGAGACCAGGCGCGCGCGACGCGTCACTGGGGCGCGCTGAAGTTCTTAATATAGAGCTCAGCAGTCTTGCGGGCCTGTACCTGTTCGGCCTCGCTCAGTTGCTTAAACACATGTTTCATTAATTCTTCGACCTCATCTACACCCTGACGCACCGCCACCGAAAACCAGGCGTAGGCCAGCACCAGATCCCTGTCAACACCAGCGCCCTCCATGTAGATCTCACCGATAGTCAACTGGGCATAGGCCCCACCCTGCTCCGCCAAAGGTTTGTAATAACCCAGCGCCATCTCGGTATCAGAGATCGTTTGCGCCTCCTGCGCACTCAGCGTAGTTGCCAGCACAACACACACCCATGCCAAGGTATGCTTGACCCATTTAACCTTCATAACCCTCTCCGGACAGTGTCGATTCTACTCAAAACCCAACATTCTATCGCGACTTGCCCTCCAAGCAAACTCAAGTCCAGCCCAAATCCACCTGCTTTCGCTCAATTCATCGTCGCTCGGTAAAAACGGCAAACGCCACCAGACCCCAGCCAGCCACAGTCACACCTGCCCAAACCTGCCGGCCTCTGTTCAATTCATCGTAGCTCGGTAAAGGCGATAAACTCCACCAGATCCCCGACAGCCACTGTCGCTCCCGCCGGAATCACTGCATAGCCGTCAGCCCACGCTGCCGAGGTCAGCACTCCTGAGCTTTGGTTGGGGTAGGGACAAAGCTCCACCCCGTTCTCACCATCCACACGTCGCACCCGCAGGTATTCACGTCGCTGCTGCGGCTTGCTACGGCTAAACTGAATCGGCAAATGCACGCCGCCGCGAACAGACCCGCTATCCCCCTGCAACCGCAGCAGTACCGGCCGCGCCAGCACCTGAAAACACATCAGCGCCGAGACCGGATTACCCGGCAAGCCAATAAAGGGCACGCCAGCCACCCGACCAAACGCCAGCGGCTTACCCGGCTTGATCGCCAGCTTCCACAGACTGATCTCACCCAGCGACTCAACAGCAGCCTTGATGTGATCCTCCTCCCCGACCGAGACCCCGCCGCTAGTGATAATGCAGTCGGCACGCTGTGCGGCGTCCGCCAACACCGCCTGAGTCGCGGCAAGACTGTCTTCGACAGTGCCAAGGTCAACTAATTCCATCCCCAACTGCTGCACCAATCCGATCAAGCAGTAACGGTTGGAATTATAGATCTGCCCCGGCCGGGCGATCTGGCCCGGCTGAGCCAGCTCATCACCACTGGAAAGCACCGCCACACGTAGCCGCTTAAAACAGGGAAACTCAGCCAGCCCGATACTGGCCAGCACCCCTAGATGCTGTGGCTGCAAGCGAACACCCGCCGCAATCACCGCATCTCCTTTGGCGATATCCTGACCACGCTGGCGAATGTGATCACCCAGACGGGCATCGACCGGCATGACCACCCGATCCGCGCCTTGCTGCTGCACATGCTCCTGCATCACGACCGCATCCGCACCCGCCGGAAGAGTCGCACCGGTAAAGATTCGAGCTACGGTACCCGGCTGCAGCGGCTGCGGGTCGGCCCCTGCCGGTATGCGCTGGCTTATCAAAAGCGACGCTCCTGCGGCGACACGCAGATCAGCAACTCGCACCGCGTACCCATCCATGGCGCTATTATCGTGTGGCGGCACGTCTAAGCCGGCGCACTGATCCGCAGCCAACACACGCCCCAGAGCCTGGTGCAGCGGCACGGACTCGATCGCCCGGGTCGCTGTGACCGACGCCAGCAATAGCTCCAGCGCCTGCTCGAACGGCATCAACCCAGGCTGATCACAGCACCCCAGCACAGGATCGATACTCACTCGCGCTCACCCTGGCAGAATCCGGACCCAGCCAGAGCAACCATCTCGACGAAGTTACAGGGTTTGTGCCGGGCATCAAGCTGCTCTTTGATGATGCCGTCCCACGCCAATTGGCAGGCTCCGGTGGAACCGGGCATGCAGAAGATGACTGTGCGGTTAGCAACCCCGGCAACAGCCCGGGACTGAACGGTAGAGGAGCCTATCTGGGCAAATGAGAGCTGCCGAAACAACTCACCGTAACCCTCAATCTGCTTATCAAACAGCGGCAGCACCGCTTCTGGAGTCGTATCACGCGCCGTAAAGCCGGTCCCTCCCGTTATCAATACTGCCTGGATACCGGGCTCGGCGATCCATTGTGACACTTTCGCCCGCAGCAGATAGATGTCATCTTTGATGATGGCCCGATCGCCACAGCGATGGCCTTCCGTTTCCAGTCGCTCTGCCAGGGTATCACCCGACGTATCGTTTTCCAGGGTGCGGGTATCTGACAGGGTCAGAATCGCAATATTTAGCGGCACGAATTCGGTATTCGCATGGTGAGCCATAGGTTTCTCCTAGATAGGTGAAAAGCAGCAGATGCTATTGGCTCGATTGTGTCAGCCTGCCCTCTCGATGACAATGTTCAATCAGCACCAACCC
>SDWN01000522.1 GCA_004195305.1 Neptunomonas sp.
AGATGTGTATAAGAGACAGGCTGTTCTTTAGTGTCAGCCTTACGCTTGTCTGATGGCTAACAGGCGGCTAGCAATCCACGCCCCTGCGATGCGTTTGCAGCGGCATCTCCTGACGCAACTCGGCGACCCGGTGCAGATCAATATCCGCCAACACCACCCCTTCACCTTTATCCTGGCAGCCCAGCACCGCCCCCCAGGGATCGACAACCATCGAGTGCCCGAAGGTCTCACGACGCCGATTATGGACCCCACCCTGGTTAGCAGCCAGCACATAGCACTGGGTCTCAATCGCTCGGGCGCGCAGCAGCACCTCCCAGTGCGCTACGCCGGTCAGCTGGGTAAAGGCCGCGGGAACGCTGATCAGCTGCGCCCCCTGCTCTACCAGTTTTTGGTACAGATCGGGAAATCGCAGGTCGTAACAGATCGACAGACCTAAGCGTCCGACCGGTGTATCCACCACGACCACGCCAGCGCCGGGTTCGATCTGATCAGACTCCCGATAACTGCCCTGGCTATCGGCAACATCAACGTCAAACAGATGCACCTTGTCGTAGCGAACCTGCTCGACCCCTTGCGCATCAACAACAAAACAGGCGGCCCGCACCCGCTGGCCATCACTGCTGATCACCGGCACGGATCCAGCAACGACCCAGACCCCATGTGCACGCGCTTGCGTCGCAATGAACTGGCGAATAGGGCCGTCCGGGGATGCCTCCTGGCGACCCCGTTCAAGCAGTGCAGAGGCATCAAAAACGGCGAAGTTTTCCGGCAGCAATACCAGCTTGGCGCCTGCGGCTGCCGCTGCCGAGATCCAATGGCCAGCACGCTCAAGGTTATGCTGCCAATCCGTACCACTGACCATCTGAACCACTGCGATCTGAGTCATACTGCGCTTATCTCCTGTCGATATCATCCGCGAACAACCGAGTTACCCTCGCGTTCGTCGCCTATCGTGGTGGAAGGACCGTGACCCGTTATCACCAGCGCGTCATCATCCAGGGTATACAGCCGCTCTTTAATCGATTTTTCAATCTGCGCATAATCCCCACCCCAGAGATCGGTACGTCCGATGGAGCCACGAAACAGGGTATCTCCCGCTACCAATAACTTGGCCTCTTCAAACCAAAAGCTGGTCGAGCCCGGCGAATGCCCCGGCGTATGTAGTGCCACCCCGCCACAGCATCCCAGATCCTGATCATCCGCAATCGCCGCATCCGGATCGGGCTGGGGCGTATAGGGCACACCAAACATCTGACACTGCTGCTCAATCATATCCCACAAGAAATTATCCGCGGCATGCAGATAGATGGGCGCCCCGGTCTTGCTCTTGAGCTCTCCTGCCGCCAATACATGATCGAGATGGGCATGGGTATGATAGATCGCCACCAGCTGCAGATTATTAGCCATCAGTTCAGCCAGAATCAGGTCCGCGTCACCGCCCGGATCGATCACGATCGCCTTGCCACTGCGCGTATCACCGAGCAGAGTACAATTGCACTGCAATGGACCAACAGCAAAGGTTTTATGAAAAAAAGCAGCACGGGGCTGATCTTTCTGTACTGATTTTTGTTGCACTCGAAGCTCCTCCAACGGGGGATAATATGCAGACCTATAGTTCAGGTTATGATTCCGGGTCACATTGGCTCGGGGATAACCCTAAGCGGCCAGACTAATGATCGATCTCTAGCGATTGCGACTGTTGCTTAGGTGATTGCAGCAGCGTCATCTGCGGGTTGTCCCAGGAGCCCTCAATGCTATAGCGCACAGAGGTGAATTTACTGAGCTGCTTACCAATCAGCTTATCAACCAAAAATACAGCCCCCGCAATCTGCGGCGTTGCCAAGAATACCGCTGCCAGAGCAAAATTCTCGGTAATGGGCAGAGTCACCAGCATCCGCTGGTTCAAGGTCTGCTGGTGCAGATCCAGCGCCCCCTCAAACGCTAGGTCGAAGCTAGGCCCTGTCACCTCCAGGGGTTCAACGGTGGTGGCAACCCCATCACTGATTCGATAATGCCCCGATGCTTTATCGAAGCTAATACCGTCCTTGGCCAAATCTGAAAAATCTAAGCTTAACCGGCGCCAGATGGTATTGGTGTTAAACAAACTGAAAATCTTCACCACCTGGCTACCGCCGCCAGTATCGAGCACCCGGCCATTGGTCACTTGCAGCTCAGACTCGCCATCTAACGTCTGCCAATTGAACGCCAGCGGTGAACCCTGCCAGTTAAATTGTCCGCTGAGCAGCGCCGATTCTGTCGCCAATCCCGGCGTCGCACCCCACTCCAGCAACACCTTACCCAGATCGGTGGTGGTTAATGCCAAATCAGCAACACTACTATGCTGCTGATCTTTGAACTGCCAGTCAATATCTGCCACGACGCCCAGATTACCCACGCTCGCTTTAAGTGTCTCTATCAGCACCCCATCAGGGCCCGGCTGGAGCCCGAAGTCCCAGCGCCCCAGATCACGCTCGCCGTAACGCAGCGCGGTAATACTGATCTGCGCAGCCGGGAGTGAACGCGGGTCAAAACTAAGCAACGAATCCTGACTTGGATCGAAGGGTGCTGCAGAGCGCCCCTTGTCAACGGCAGTCTGTGTTTCCAGTTGAGGAACGTTAAGATAATCCAAACCAATCTGAGTGACCCCCTGTTTGCTGGGCCATAGCACCCGTCCACGCAGCATAGGGCTGTCGAGCACAAGCTCCCAACTCTCTGCACCGGGGGTCAACTGCGCCTGCAACTGCTCTACCTGCAACGCACCGAAATCCAGTCGACCAATATCGAGCTGCACCCACTTTATGATCTGCGCCGGATCAGTACCCGCGACAGCGAGTCCGGCAGCGCCCGCCGTATCCGGATTTAAAAAAACCTGAGTTATAAACGCCTGCCACGGGGCCACGGCCAACGTATCTAACTGACCACGAATCCACAGCCCGTCATCACGACTCAGAGCTGCAGACTGGCCACGGCCCAGGACTAGTTCCCCCCCGCTAAACCCGCGCCCTAAAGGCATCGCAAAATCAAGCTGCTGCGCATAGTGCAGGCGCATATGCGGGGTTTCATCCAGACTGATATCGATTTCCAGCGGCTGTGACTGCTCGGCCGTTTTCGCAAAAGGCGCGGGCATATTCACTACAACACCCCGCAGTTGACTGTCTATGCGCAGGTTCGAACATCCAGGGATCCCCGCACAGATCTCCAAGCGGGCCTGATAGGGCGTTTCACCCTGGAGAGTGTGCAGCAGCGGCTGCTGCAACCAGTCTTTCAGCGGCTCCATACTCACCCAACCACCGCCACGGACCAGCGTCCTCGGCCCCTCCGGATGATGTTCAGTAACAATATCGGCCTGCAACGGCTGCCCCAGCAAGCTCCCGCTGATGCGGTCGGACGAGAGCCCTTCACGCTCGTGATAACGCAATGTCCCGGCTAGCTGGCTAAAATCAACACCGAGGCCTGCGTTGGAGAGCAAACCATCGCTCAGCGATGATTCGATCCTGACCAGGGAACGCTCCGGATGCTGCAGGTCGATGCCCAGCGCCAACTCGGAATGGCTCACACCATCCAGCTGCCAGGGCCGCAACGCCTCGCCCAGCACCGCCCGGGTCGGGGCTTGGATCAGGGTGGTGCGAATATCGGCGGCAGGGCCTTCCAATGCCGCCTCGATCTGCAACGATAAACTGTGCGGGGGCAGATAGACCCGCCCCCGGCTCAGGTCGGTACCCAGCAGCTTACCCTGCGGAATCTCAACCAACAGTTCACTACCCTTGACTAAAATAAACGGGTTGGCCTGAGTTAACTCGGGCCACTCAGGCTGATACTGCAACGCGGCCTGATCGACATTAAAAAACAGCTGCACGGTCCGCTGTGGCGGGTCCGTTTGCGGATGCAAGGGGGTGTCGACGATCACCCCGCCACTACTCACCTGGCCTCCGTTAATGGACTGCTGCAACCAACTAAACAACGGTTTAGAAAATATTTTATCGGGCACAAATAGCGATGCTAAGGTCGCATCGGCTTGCTCCATACCGATCATCAGCACCAGCCGTCCCGCTTGCTCTGGATGGGATTTAGCGGGCAGATCCAAACTGAAGCGACCATTTGCGCGCAGCCGCTGATCGTCTATCTGCAGACGCTCACTGGCGACCGTCACGCCTGCGGGACCGACATTCCAGTTCACCACGCCGCGGGCATGATCAAACTGCCAGCCCTGGCCAAAGAGTTTGGGGAAATTCAGACCGAACCGGTCCGATGAAAAATCGACTCGGCCGCCAGCGGCATTGACCTGCAGCAGACCATCGACCCCCTGTAGGCCCGGAGCACCATGCCAGGGTGAGACACCCACCCGATTCAGATCAGCACTGAAGTCAAACGCCACAGGCACGGTATCGGTGGCCATCTGCCACTCGAAGCGTGGATTGCGCAGTTCGCCGACAGGGTCGAGTCCGGCCAGACGCTGTTTGAAACTGTCCGCGACCAGCGCTGAATCATTGATGATCTGCCACAGAGGGGCCAGGACTAACGCGTCGCTGGAAATTAACCACTGCGTTCCCTGCTTGCGCAGCGACAAACGCTGCAAAGGCACGTCTACACCATCGATCTTCCCCTGCAGTCCGGTAATCGCCAACTCCCCTTGCTGCAAACCGTCCAATGCCGCATAAAATTGTAACCCTGCGTCGGCGATACTCAGGTGTTTGGTATTTTGTTGCCAGTCCAGCGAGGGAAGCTCGACCTTGCCTTGCACAACATGCTGCCCATCAGGACGCCAACGCCCCCACACTTCAGCGCCCAGCAGGAATCGCTGCGGCAGCAGCGCGCTGGCGCTAAACTGGCCCCAAAATTGCTGATCCAGAACCGGCGCATTAAAGTAAAATTCTGAACTAAATCCGGCGTCGCCAGGCAGACCGTGGAGCAGCGCCCGCAAGTCAATCGCCTGCTCCTGCCCTAGCCCCAGCTGCCCCTCTAAGGCGTAATTATTGGCTTGATGTTGAAACTTGACATTGATCCACTGTGGCGGCAAAGGCTCCTGTTGCTCGAACTGCACCTGTACCAGAGCATTACGAATCTCCAATTCTTGATGCACCAGCAGCGCCTGCAGCAGCGGTATCAGACCGCCCTGACTATTAGCCGGGGCTTGATTGTTATTGTTGGCGGCTGCCTGGGATGCCCCTGCCAGCTGCCAGCCGTGCTCACGCGAACGATGAAGTGACAGATCCAACTGATCGATCAGGACCTGACGAAACACGGGCTCTCGCCGCCAGAGCGAACCCAGGGTATCGAACTGCAGCGCCATCCTGCCTACATCGATCCGCCGCCCGCCCGCCAGGGTGATCGTTACCGCAGTCGCTTCCAAGCGCGGGGAAAAAGCTATCCAGCTGCCACTCAGCTCGCCCACGCTGATCTGAAAATGCGGGCTGTTGCTAATCAACTGCTCCAGCTCAGGCTTATACTCCATCAGATTCAACATCAACCAGCGACCCGCTGACAGAGTCGTTGCGAGCAGCAACACCAGCCCGATAAAACAGACCAGAACCCAGCGTCGCACGTGGTTAAGTGAGCGCATAAACATCGTCGGCTACCGCAGCACCACGTCAAACTGCTCGGTGGTATAGAGCGAATCCACTTGGAATCGGATGGTTTTGCCGATGAAGGCTTCGAGCTCTGCGACGTTGCCTGAGTCCTCGTCCTGCAGCCGGTCAACAACTGACTGCGACCCAATCACCAGATAGGCGTCCGCATCATAGGCGCGCGCTTCGCGGAGGATCTCCCGGAAGATCTCATAACAGACCGTCTCCGGCGTTTTGATCATACCGCGTCCCTGGCACTGACAGCAGGGTTCGCATAGTTGCTGCTCCAGACTCTCGCGGCTACGTTTACGGGTCATCTCGACCAACCCCAGCTCCGAGACCCCGGTTAACTTGCTCTTCACATGATCCTTAGCAAGTACCCGCTCCAGCGTCCGCAGAACCTGGCGACGATGCTCAGGATCCACCATATCGATAAAATCGATGATGACAATGCCGCCGAGATTTCGCAGGCGTAGCTGCCGACCTATAGAGGTCGCCGCTTCAAGATTGGTTTTGAAGATGGTCTCTTCAAGATTCCGGTGGCCGACGTAGGCACCGGTATTGACGTCAACAGTGGTCATCGCCTCGGTCTGATCAAAAATCAGATAGCCACCCGATTTCAGCTCCACCTTTCGCCCCAGCGCCCGCTGGATCTCCTCTTCAACGCTGTACAGATCAAAGATCGGCCGCTCGCCTGGGTAGTGCTCGAGCCGGTCCGAAATTTCCGGTATCAGGCTTGCGACAAAATCGGCGGCTTTCTGAAAAGTCTCCTTGGAATCGATCCGAATGCGCTCTAGCCCCTGAGAATCCACGTCCCGCAAGGTCCGCATATGCAGTGGCAGATCCTCATAGATAACCCGCGGTGCCTGCTGACTTTTCATCCGCTCCTGGACCTTGTTCCAAAGCCGCCGCAGGTAGGCAATATCCGCCTCCACATCGGCACAACTGGAGCCTTCGGCAGCGGTACGCAAGATAAACCCGCCAGCACTATCTGGATCTGCGGCCAAGGCGTCGCTGACGACGGTTTTGAGTCGCTGGCGCTCCTCATCGCTCTCGATCCGTTGCGACACGGCGATCTGATCGCGCCCGGGCATAAACACTAGGTAGCGCGACGGGATAGATAGACGGGTGGTCAGCCGCGCCCCCTTGGTACCAATTGGATCTTTAGTGACCTGCACCACCAGCGACTGACCTTCGCGCAGCAGAGAACCGATTGCAGGCTCCGGAGCTCGCTCTTCAGTTGCGCAGCCGCCCGGAGTCAGTTCTGCTACATGAATAAAAGCCGCCCGCTCCAGACCTATATCGACAAATGCCGCCTGCATCCCCGGCAGCACCCTAACGACTTTACCCTGGTAGATATTGCCCACAATGCCTTTACGCTCGGCCCGTTCAATGTAGACCTCCTGCAGCATGCCATTTTCAATCACCGCTACTCGCGTTTCCATCGGAGTAACGTTAATCAGAATCTCTTCAGCCATCGCATCGTTTCCTCTCTGTCTCGTTAACGCCAGCCAGCTCAGTTACACTCAGCCCCGCTGCCAGATTGGCACGCCCAACTGCTGCAACAGCTGCGCGGTCTCCTGCAACGGCAGGCCGACCACGGCCGAGTAGCTACCCTCTATACGTTCGACAAACACCGCCCCCAAACCCTGAATTGCATAACTTCCCGCTTTATCCCAGGGCTCTCCCGTTTCCCAATAGTGTTCACATTCACTCCGGCACAGCACTCTGAACACCACATCGGTTGAGACCAACAATGATCGCTGCCGTTCCCCCTGCACCAGCGCCACCGCCGTCAGTACCTGATGCCGACGGCCGGACAACATCAGCAGCATCGCCACGGCATCTTCTTTATTGCCAGGCTTACCCAGAATCTGCTGATCGCAGACCACACTGGTATCACTACCCAGCACCCAAACATCCGCAGCCTCGCTGGCAACAGCTCGGGCTTTCTCTAAAGCCAGCCGGCTGACATACTCTGCGGGGCGTTCAGCGTCGTGCACGGACTCATCAATATCAGCGCTCTGACAGTCAAACCGCACCCCGATCTGAGCGAGCAATTCGCGCCGCCGTGGTGAAGCCGATGCCAGGATCAGTGCCGCTGAGGTCATCGCGTCAACGTACCGACAGCGCACGACGAGTGCTACGCAACAACACGAACACCCAGGGCCAGATAAACGCACTAACCAGCGAGGGAAGTAAAAACAGTAGCGAGTCAGAACGCCCTCCCTGTAGCGATTGGCCCCAGTTCAACAACTGCTGATAGAGCCCCACCATCACCATCACCAGCAGCGCCTGCTGCCACAGCGGGTACATCCTGAAACGCTGATGCAGCGAGCCGATAATGGCCGCGATCAAGGCCAACGAGAGTGCATGCACCCCCAATAAGCTCCCCTGCAGGATATCCAGCAGCAGCCCGACCATCCAGCCATACCAAGGCCCCACCCGATGCGGCAACGCCGCAACCCAATAGATCAGCACGAGCGCGGGCCATTGCGGCCGCCCCCACTCGAAGACCTCGGGGAGCGGAATCTCCGTGAGCATTAATGCCAGCATGAAGCTCAGCAGAATCACCCAGCCACCCCGTGCAGATGACGCAACCATCAGGAATCCTCCGCAGAACTGGGCGGGGTGCTCGCCTTAGGCGTTAACTTCTCCGCCTCGGGCGACAACGCTGGCTCCGAGGGTTGAGAGAACACCAACAGCAGATGACGACTGGTATCGAGTTGTGCTGTGGGCTGGCAACGAACAATGGCAAAGGGCTGGCCTGGATCGTGAATAACGTCAATCACCTTGGCCACCGGATAACCCTTAGGAAAACGCGCGCCCAACCCGGAGCTTAGCAGCAGATCACCAACTTTGATGTCGGCAGTATCGGCAACATGATTGAGCAACAACTCCTGGTCATTACCCCGTCCCAGTAACAGCGCACGAAAACCACTGCGGCTCACTTGAACCGGAATCGCATGCTGCGCATCGGTCAGCAACAGCACCCTTGATGTATAGGGGCCCACCTCAACCACCTGCCCCATGATCCCACCTTCGTCCAGCACCGGCTGTCCCAAATAAACCTGGTCGTACAAGCCCTTATTGATCACCACCTGATGCGAGAACGGGTCAGCGCTAACACCGATCAGCTCGGCCAACAGGACCCGCAGATCCAACTGTTTGCTAACCCCGAGCAGATTCCGCAGCCGACCATTCTCATTATCCATGGAATCAAAACGTTGCAGCTTGCGCGCCATCAACAGCAGATCGGCGCGAAGCGTATCGTTCTCGACCAGCAGCTCATCACGCTCACTCAGAGATTGATCAATCACAGTCATGACGCGAGGCGGAAGATCCATCAACCAGCGCAAAGGGGTTACCGCCAGGCTTAGATAGCCGCGGTAGTAGGCCATCGGTGACCAGGTCAGATCCGTCAGCATCAATGCCAACGACAGCAACACAATCGTACTGATACGGGCGCGCGAGGATCGCCCCTTGAAAATAGGCTTAATGGCGCACCTCCCTGCCCGGAGACCGCCACTGTAATAAGGATTGTCCTAACCGCACGCTCAACGCCCGGCACACCCTGGTCGCAATCTGATTATGATCTTACTCGGACGCCAACAACTCGAAGGAGTGCTTATCGATCATATCCAAGGCCTTGCCACCGCCACGGGCCACACAGGTCAGGGGATCTTCGGCAACAATCACCGTCAATCCGGTCTCTTCGGACAACAGCCGGTCTATATCACGCAACAGCGCACCGCCACCGGTTAACACAATACCGGTCTCGGCAATATCGGCGGCCAGTTCTGGCGGACACTGCTCCAGCGCGCTCTTGAGCGACTGAACGATAGATTTTAGCGGTTCCTCCAGTGCTTGCTGAATCTCACGACTATTGAGCGTAAAGCTGCGCGGTATCCCTTCGGCCAGATTGCGCCCACGCACATCGATCTCCAGCACATCGGAGGAGGCATGAGCCGTTCCGATCTCCTGCTTGATCCGCTCGGCGGTCGCATCCCCGATCAGACTGCCGTAGTTGCGCCGCACGTAGGCAACGATCGCTTCATCGAAACGGTCGCCACCGACACGGACCGACTCGGCATAAACGATGCCATTGAGGGAGATGATAGCAATCTCAGTGGTACCGCCGCCGATATCCACAACCATCGAACCGGTCGCTTCTTCTACCGGCAGGCCAGCGCCGATCGCGGCGGCCATAGGTTCGTCGATCAGGTAAACCTCGCGGGCACCGGCCCCCATGGCCGATTCCTTGATCGCGCGGCGCTCGACCTGCGTCGATTTGCAAGGCACGCAGACCAACACCCGTGGACTAGGGGTCATCCAGGAATTTTCATGCACCTTATCAATAAAGTGCTGCAACATCTTTTCGGTCACATGAAAGTCGGCAATAACGCCATCCTTCATCGGCCGGATGGCAGAGATATTGCTAGGGGTACGTCCCAGCATTCGCTTCGCATCGGTTCCCACCGCAACCACCGATTTATGGTTACCCAGAACACGAATAGCCACTACCGACGGCTCGTTCAGTACGACATCTCTGTCACGGACGTAAATCAGGGTGTTGGCGGTACCCAAATCGATAGATAGATCGCTGGAAAACATACCACGTAATTTTTTAAACATTGAGCAGATTCGCCTACTTATTGACCGTTATTAGCATGCATCCAGACGCCCCATGACGCAATCGCTGGCAGCCTGTGCACATAAACAGTTAACTCTAGCAATGGCGGCACTTTTCAGCAAGGTACAATAGCCTTTATCAAGTATTATTCGCTCCTCGCGCGGATTCAGCCTCGCCAACACAGCAACCGCTCCACCCTTACGCTTAAATGACCCGGCAGCCGCGTCACGATAGCACGACAGGTTTGCTCTCCCCCACCCAGGCCATTATCATTAGCTGCTTACTCTTGCTGCCACTTACAATCAGGATTTCCCCCATGTCTCTTGACTCTACCGATGTGCAAAAAATCGCTCATTTGGCCCGGCTCCAGATCAGCGCCACCGACATTCCTGAATACGCTCAAAACCTCTCCAATATTCTCGATCTAGTCGACCAGATGCAGACGGTCGACACCGCCAATGTTGAACCCCTCTCCAACCCGCTGGATGCGGTACAACGGCTACGCGCCGACGTCGTTACCGAGAACAACCAGCGCGACCAACTGCAAACCGTTGCACCAGCGGTGGAGCAGGGCCTGTTCCAGGTTCCCAAGGTGATCGAATAAAGGCCGAATAGAGGGTCGAATAAACCGCTGGCAATGGCTTCGATTGAGCAGCCACTGATCGAAAAAAATTCTTCGAAGGAAAATCTATTCCATGTTTGACAAGACTCTCGCCGAACTGGCCAAGGGGCTCGACGCCGGCGATTACAGCAGCGTCGAATTGACTCAGGCCTATCTGACCCGAATTAACGCCGAAGACTCGCGCTACAACAGTTTTATCAGCGTCACCGCAGAGCAGGCATTGATTCAAGCCAAGGCCGCTGACACCCGGCGCGCTACGGGCGGTGCCGGGCCTTTTACCGGCCTGCCGATCGCGCATAAAGATATCTTCTGCACCGAAGGCGTTCGCACCAGCTGCGGCTCGAAGATGCTGGATAATTTTATCGCCCCGTACAACGCCACCGTGGTCGAAAAGTTCAACGCCGCCGGTGCGGTCTGCCTGGGCAAGACCAACATGGACGAGTTCGCGATGGGCTCCTCCAACGAGAACAGCTTTTACGGTCCGGTTCGCAACCCCTGGAATACCGACTGCGTCCCCGGCGGCTCCTCCGGCGGCTCTGCCGCCGCCGTAGCAGCACGCCTGACGCCTGCGGCCACCGGTACCGACACCGGCGGCTCGATCCGCCAACCGGCGGCACTCTGCGGCATCACCGGGATCAAACCGACCTACGGCCGGGTATCGCGTTTCGGCATGATCGCCTTCGCCAGCTCGCTGGACCAGGGCGGCCCGATGGCCCGCAGTGCTGAAGACGCGGCGATGATGCTCAATGTGATGGCAGGCTTCGACCCCAAAGATTCCACCAGCCTTGAGCACGCGGTTCCCGACTACTGCGCCGATCTGAGCCAACCGTTACAAGGCCTCAAGATTGGTCTGCCTAAAGAGTACTTCTGCGCTGATCTGAATCCTGCCATTGCCGCCAGCGTTCAGGCCGCAATCAAAGAGTACGAGGCGCTGGGTGCCACGACTCAGGAGATCAGCCTGCCCAACACCGCGCTGGCGGTTCCGGCGTACTACATCATCGCCCCGTCTGAAGCATCGTCTAACCTATCGCGCTTCGACGGAGTTCGCTACGGCCACCGCTGCGCCGATCCAGTTGACCTGGAAGATATGTACAAGCGCTCCCGCGGTGAAGGGTTCGGCAGCGAGGTTAAGCGCCGCATCATGGTCGGCACCTACGCACTGTCCGAAGGCTTCTACGATGCTTACTACAAGAAAGCACAGCAGATCCGCCGGCTGATTCGCCAGGACTTCATCGATGCCCTCAAACAGGTCGACGTGATTATGGGACCCACCACCCCGCATCCGGCTTTCAAAATCGGCGAGAAAACCTCCAACCCGATCGATATGTATATGGAGGATATCTTCACCCTGTCGCTGAACCTGGCCGGCTTGCCGGGCATGTCGATCCCCTGCGGGACGACCGAAGGACTGCCGATCGGGCTACAGATCATCGGCAACTATTTCGCCGAAGCCAAGCTGCTCAATGTCGCCCACCAGTTCCAGCAAGCCACCGACTGGCATCTGCAAGCGCCTGCCAACGTCTGCACTGGCAACAACAGCCAAGGAGAGTCTTAAGATGGAATGGGAAGTCGTCATCGGGTTGGAAATCCACGCCCAACTAGCCACCAAATCGAAGATTTTCTCCGGCTCCAGCACCGCCTATGGCGCCGAAGCCAACACACAGGCCTGCACTGTTGATCTGGCGCTGCCAGGCACGCTACCGGTGTTTAACGCCGAAGCGTTGCGCATGGCGGTCATGTTCGGCCTGGCCATCGACGCCGAGATCGGCTACCGCTCGGTGTTTGATCGTAAGAACTACTTCTACCCCGACCTGCCCAAGGGCTACCAGACCACCCAGCTATTCCACCCAATCGTCGGCCTCGGCCATATCGATATCGAACTGGCCAACGGCGAGCATAAACGAATCGGCGTGACGCGCGCTCACCTGGAAGAAGACGCCGGTAAATCGTTGCACGATCAGTTCCCCGGCATGACCGGCATCGATCTGAACCGCGCCGGCACGCCGCTGCTGGAGATCGTCTCCGAGCCGGACATACGCAGCGCCGAAGAGGCGGTGGCGTACGCCAAGAAGATCCACGCGATTGTCACCACCCTGGGGATCTGTGACGGCAACATGGCCGAAGGCTCGTTCCGCTGCGACTGCAACGTCTCGATCCGACCTAAGGGTCAAACAGAGCTAGGCACCCGAACCGAGACCAAGAACATCAACTCGTTCCGCTT
>SDWN01000070.1 GCA_004195305.1 Neptunomonas sp.
CTTGCATTTTCCAGCAACCGTCTATACTTGCTTAAGCCGACCAAACAAGTCGGGTAATAACAATAGGCTCCTAGTCCATCGCATCAGGAGGCCGGCCCATGCGACCGACCAATATTGCAGCCGTGCTGTTTTTAGGTTGCTTCTCTGCAGGGGCAGTTGCCGAATGGCGGCTGAATCTAAAACCGGGTATCTCCGAGATCAGCCGCTCGGTGTTTGATCTGCACATGCTTATTTTTTACATCTGCGTAGCGATTGCAGTGGTGGTTTTCGGGGTTATGTTCTGGTCGATTATCTATCACCGTAAGTCCCAAGGTGCTAAGGCGCATCAGTTCCACGAAAGTACTTCGATCGAGATTCTCTGGACCCTTATCCCGTTTCTGATCCTGGTCGCGATGGCGTTCCCGGCCAGTAGCACCTTGATTGCTATGTACGACACCCGCGATGGCGAGTTGACGGTGCAGATCACCGGTTATCAATGGAAGTGGCGCTATCAGTATGTCGGCGAAGATGTGGACTATTTCAGTGTCCTCGCAACACCTGCCGAGCAGATTAGCAACCTGCAACCCAAGGGCGAAAACTATCTGCTGGAGGTGGATAAGCCGTTGGTGCTGCCAGCCAATCGCAAAGTGCGTTTTTTACTGACCTCCAACGATGTGATCCACTCCTGGTGGTTGCCAGCGCTGGCGGTGAAGAAGGATGCGATCCCCGGGTTTATCAACGAGACCTGGGCCGAGCCGCAACAGCCGGGTATCTATAGAGGCCAGTGCGCCGAGCTCTGTGGCAAGGATCATGGCTTTATGCCGATCGTGGTTGAGGTGCTTGCGGAGGCCGAGTTTGACCAATGGCTGGCAGATGCCAAAGCAGCTAAGGCGGATGCGGCAGATGCGATACAGCAGGCGTGGACACTGGAGGCGCTGCTTGCCAAGGGTGAGGCGGTGTACCGGGTTCAGTGCGCGGGCTGTCATCAGCTGGGCGGAACAGGTATCAGCGGTGCTTTCCCCGCGCTCAAGGACAGCCCGCTAATTCTTAATGATCGTGAGGGGCATATCCAGATCGTGCTGAAGGGTAAGCCAGGCACCGCGATGCAAGCGTTCGGCATACAGCTTACGCCGGTCGATCTTGCAGCGGTGATCACCTACGAGCGAAACGCCTGGGGAAATGACAGCGGCGACCGGGTGTCTCCCCAAGAGATCCAGTCGCTGTTGCAACCTTAGAGGACGATATTGATGCAGCCTGACCTAGTTCAGAGCCCCATACAGCATCCTGTTCATGACCCTGCTGGCGGTCATTCTGGCCCCGCGCCGGGGCTGATGCGCTGGGTGTTGACTACCAATCACAAGGATATAGGCAGTCTCTACCTGATCTTTTCGCTGGTCATGTTCCTGACCGGTGGCTGTATGGCGCTGGTGATTCGCGCCGAGCTGTTTCAGCCAGGGTTGCAGTTGGTGCGCCCCGAGTTCTTCAACCAGATGACCACTATGCACGGCCTGATTATGGTGTTCGGGGCGGTGATGCCAGCCTTTGTCGGGATGGCGAACTGGATGATTCCGATGATGGTGGGCGCACCCGATATGGCGTTGCCGAGGATGAATAACTGGAGTTTCTGGATCCTGCCGTTTGCCTTTTCGATGATGTTGTCGACGCTGTTTATGCAGGGAGGGGCGCCTAACTTTGGCTGGACTTTCTACGCGCCCTTATCCACCACCTACGCGCCGCCTAGCGTGACCTACTTTATCTTCGCGGTTCATATGATGGGGATCAGCTCGATCATGGGCGCGATCAATATAATCGCCACCATTCTTAATCTGCGCGCACCCGGTATGAGCATGATGAAATTGCCGTTGTTCGTCTGGACCTGGTTGATCACCGCGTTTTTGTTGATCGCGGTGATGCCGGTATTGGCCGGGGTGGTGACGATGATGCTGATGGATATTCATTTTGGCACCAGTTTCTTTGACGCCGCCGGTGGCGGTGATCCGGTGCTGTTTCAGCACGTGTTCTGGTTCTTCGGCCATCCCGAGGTCTATATTATGATTCTGCCGGCGTTCGGAATCGTGTCGCAGATTATTCCCACCTTCGCCCGCAAACGATTATTCGGTTACGTGTCGATGGTCTACGCCACCTCGTCGATCGCGCTGTTGTCATTTATCGTCTGGGCCCACCATATGTTTACCGTCGGCCTGCCGCTGGCCGGTGAGCTGTTCTTTATGTACAGCACCATGCTGATCGCGGTGCCGACCGGGGTTAAGGTTTTCAATTGGGTGGCTACGATGTTCAGGGGCTCGATGACCTTTGAGACCCCGATGCTGTTCTCGATCGCCTTCGTGGTGTTGTTTACCATCGGTGGCTTGTCCGGGCTGATGTTGGCGATTGCGCCGGCCGATTTCCAATACCATGACACATATTTTGTGGTGGCGCACTTTCACTATGTGCTGGTTCCGGGGGCGGTGTTTGCGATCATGGCCGGGGCCTATTACTGGTTGCCGAAGTGGACCGGCCACTATTACCACGAGACTCTGGGTAAGGTGCATTTCTGGTTGTCGTTTGTGGGGGTTAATCTGACCTTCTTCCCGATGCATTTTATCGGTTTGGCCGGAATGCCGCGGCGGATTCCCGATTACGCGCTGCAGTTTGCCGACTTTAATATGGTCGCCTCGATCGGCGCGTTTCTCTTCGGCTTTTCACAGTTACTGTTCGTCTACAACGTTATCCGCTGTGTACGGGGCGGTGATCGCGCCGATGCCAGGGTCTGGGAGGCCGCCGAAGGGTTGGAGTGGACGCTGCCGTCTCCCGCGCC
>SDWN01000543.1 GCA_004195305.1 Neptunomonas sp.
CGTGGGAGCCTGCCCGAAGGCGATCTTTTCGCGAGAATAGATCGGTTCAATCATGGCTGAGGTTTGTGGGTAATCAGGTGGGTCGAAGCCCTGTGTGAGCCCCTGAAAATCAAGCAGTTACACGCAACTGAGGCAGGTTTTGGGGCGATGGACAGATAGGTATGTAACCTATTTGTCCACCAGGTTAGTAGTCAGCGTCGCCTGACAGTCGGGCATAGATCTGTTGCCATAAACGCACCTGGCTCTCGGCGCTGTAAGGGTCGAAATCCAGCAGATTTAAGCACTCGTCGCGGCAGGCCTCCAGTTCTTCGGCCGGGACATCATCCAACAGCCCCAGCAGCGGTTGTAACGGCAGATCGTTATAGCCGTCCAGGCTGTCGTAGAGCTGATCTAACGCCTGCTGGGTCTGCTCAAGATCGGCACAATAGAGCGGCTCGTCGCTGCGATCCTGCTGCAACTCTTCTAAGATCGCCTTGGGGCTGTGGCCCTCTTGCAGTAACAGGTCAGGATCGATCTCCAGATAACCAGCCTGTTCCAGCCAGTCATCTTCAGGCCTAATCAGGCTGGTTTTGATGCATCCGTCTGCCATACTCCAAGAGATGGAGATCGGAAAAGCATCCTCTTCGTGGCTACTCATTTCGCAGGCAATAATCAGAGTTGTGGTCACAAATTGATCCTAGTACGTTGGTTTTTTTCGGCCATTAGTCGTAAAAACAGCCCGTTTCTGGCTCGCGTAGACCAAGGTCTAATTCAGGGGAAGGCGGCCGGTTCTGTATAAAACAGTCCTAGTAACCTAGGTATTATATTGGCAGCTTCAACGGAGAGGCTAAAACAGCCAGACCCGGTGCGTAGTCAGCGCCTAATTGAGCATCTCTGGACCGTCAATAATAAGCATAATTGCGGTACTTCAGTAATAGAATCTTAGAATATTAAATAGAGGCCTTACGATGAGCGAAGAAAAAGTCTATCCCGTGTATCCGAATTTTGCCAAAGATGCATGGATCGATAACGACAAGTATCTGGCCATGTACGAGCAGTCTGTGACCGATCCCGAGGCTTTCTGGGGTGAGCAGGGGCAGTGTATCGATTGGATCAAGCCTTTTACCCGGTCCAAGAACACCTCGTTTGATCCGCATAATGTTGATATTCGCTGGTTCGAAGACGGCACCCTAAACGCCTCTGTCAGCTGTCTGGACCGGCACCTGGCGAGCCGAGGTGACCAGGTTGCCATTATCTGGGAAGGCGATGACCCCAGCGAAGATGCCCATATTACTTACCGCGACCTGTACGAGCGGGTCTGTAAGTTCTCCAATGCCCTCAAAGCCCAAGGCGCCAAGAAGGGCGATGTGATCACCCTGTACATGCCGATGATCCCGGAAGCGGCGGTAGCGATGCTGGCCTGTGCCCGTATCGGTGCGGTGCACTCGATCGTCTTCGGTGGTTTCTCTCCCGATGCCATCGCGGCCCGGATTGAAGGTGCACAGTCCAATCTGGTCATCACTGCCGATCAGGGTCTGCGTGGTGGCAAAGCGGTGCCGATGAAGGCCAACGTCGATAAGGCGCTGGAGAAAGCCGGTACCGCGTGTTGCAAGACCGTGGTGGTGGTTAAGCGTACCGGCGGTGATATCGCCTGGAGCGAAGGCCGCGATGTCTGGTACCAAGATATCGTCGCTAACGCCAGTGCCGAATGTGCCCCGGAAGAGATGGCGGCGGAAGATCCGCTGTTTATCCTCTACACCTCGGGCTCTACCGGTCAACCTAAAGGGCTTAAGCACACCACCGGTGGTTACATGGTCTATGCGGCCATGACCCATAAATATGCATTTGATTATAAAGACGGCGACATCTACTGGTGTACCGCCGATGTGGGTTGGGTCACCGGACACAGCTACATCGTTTACGGACCCTTGGCTAACGGTGCCACTTCATTGATGTTTGAAGGCGTGCCCAGCTATCCGGATATGTCGCGTTTCGGTCGGGTGATCGAAAAGCACAAGGTTAACCAGTTCTACACGGCGCCAACGGCGATTCGTGCGCTGATGCAGCAGGGCGAAGATGTACTGGGCGACTCCGACCTGTCCAGCCTCAAGCTGTTGGGTTCGGTGGGTGAACCGATCAATCCCGAAGCTTGGGAGTGGTATCACCGTATTATGGGCAGCAGCAAGTGCCCGATCGTCGATACCTGGTGGCAAACCGAAACCGGCGGCCTGATGATTCTGCCGTTGCCGGGAGCCACGCCGACCAAGCCGGGCTCAGCGACGCGTCCCTTCTTCGGCGTGCAGCCGGCACTGGTGGATGCCGAAGGCAATATCCTCGAAGGCGCTGCCGATGGCAATCTGGTGATCACCGATAGCTGGCCGGGTCAGGGACGTTCTATCTGGGGTGATCACGAGCGTTTCGTGCAGACCTACTTCACCACCTATAAAGGCTACTACACCACCGGTGATGGTGCGCGTCGTGATGCCGATGGTTACTACTGGATCACCGGTCGCGTCGATGATGTGATCAACGTCTCCGGGCATCGAATGGGTACCGCCGAGGTTGAATCGGCGCTGGTTGCGCATCCCAAGGTTGCCGAGGCTGCGGTGGTTGGCTATCCGCACGAGATCAAGGGTCAGGGGATCTATGTTTACGTGACCCTGCAGGCGGGCGAAGAGGCGTCTGACGAGCTGCTTAAAGAGCTGCGCACCTGGGTGCGTAAGGAGATCGGACCGATCGCCACACCGGATCTGGTCCAGTTTGCTCCGGGATTGCCGAAGACCCGTTCCGGCAAGATCATGCGCCGAATTC
>SDWN01000546.1 GCA_004195305.1 Neptunomonas sp.
TTGGTTTATGCAGAAAGAATAGATCGGCGGCATCTTGGCTGAGCTTTGTGGGTAATCAGAAGATCGTTTGATTAAATGCGACTTGCCGAGCCGCCATCAATGCGGCGGTAATGCGTAGCGTTTGGTCAATCGCCTGGTCGGTTTCACCGAGCTGTTTTAAGCTGTAGCAGTGACTGCGAAAACAGGCATGGCCCGCATTAACCATGGAAACAGCAACACAGGCATGGTGGTAAGCAATCTCATTGGCTACCTTAATATCGGCAAATGGGCGCAAGCTGAGCGCATCCAGCGTACCCCCCGCTGCCAGATCAACCAATCCGCGGCTGATAAAATAGGGGTTGGTGACCGACATGCGGCTAACCGCGAACAACAGTTCATGCTGCTCATTTTCTGCGAGCACGCCCAGCCGAGCCGTGACTAACGCAACGACCGACGGGTCCCGGCATGCGACAGCGGCCGCCCAGGCCACCCATTTTCGATTCACCGGGCTCAGGAAGCTTTGCTCAGTTAATGCAACATTCAACAGGGTTTCCTGATCTTCAGATGCTGCGGTAGAACGTAGGGGGGGCATAGTGGCAGACATACTCGTAATCTCATATTTTCATAGGTGCTGTTACTTCTTTCCTTCTAACAAGATTTGTCACAGCCGACAGCTTGTTCGGAAATTGCGTGCCCGACCGGGTGGAGAGCAAACGCCTCAGCTGGAGACAACCCCCAGACTGACGGCCGCCTGCACCAGCTCGGCCAGCGAGCCTACGGCCATTTTCGCCAGCATGTTGGCGCGATGACCTTCGACCGTTTTCCGGTTGATGCCCAGTTTATCGGCAATCTCCTGGTTCGACAGGCCGGCGACGACCTGTTCGAACACTTGACGTTCGCGCTTGGTCAGCGACTCATAGCGTTGCTTGCGGCCAGACAGAGCCCCCTGACGAAGCCGGTGGGCGCGGTCTTTCTCCAGCGCATGCTGGACGTGATCGATTAACGCCTGATCATCGAAGGGCTTCTGTAGAAAGGTAACCGCGCCCTGCGTCATGGCCGTGACCGCCATATCGATGTTGCCGTGGGCCGAGATCATAATCACCGGCAGGTCGATACCGTAATCGGGCAGTTGCTTCTGCGCATTGATGCCGCTGAGCCCCGGCATTCTGACATCCATCACGATGCAGCCGCAGGCACCCGCCGTATACCCCTGCAGAAAGGCCAGCGCGGTGTCGTAGCTGATCACATGGAGCCCGACCGATTCCAGCAACCACTGCAGCGAGTCGCGCACATCGGCATCATCATCGACGACATAGAGGGTTTCAGGCATAGCGTTTGGCATCGATCTTCTCTTAAGGATGGTTAGCCGATCTCCTCGGCCAAGGGCAGGCTAAAGCTAAAGCAGGCACCGCCCTCGGGGTTGTTTTCAGCCCACAGCTGTCCGCCCAGAGTCTCTACCAGCGAGCGGCTAATAGCCAGCCCCATCCCCAAGCCCTTGGACTTGGTGGTAAAAAAACGTTCGAAAACCTGCTGTGGGGGGCCTGCGGGCAACCCCTGGCCCTGATCTTTGACCCGGATCCAGAGCATGCCCGGCGCAACAGCCTCGGTAACGAGCCTCGCTTCGATGCAGACCTGTAGCGGCATAGACTCCGATGCCTGCCCCGAGGCTTCGATGGCGTTGACCAGCAGGTTCAACAGGATCTGCTCCAGCTGGATCCGGTCGGCCAGCACCTTGGGCAGCGAACGATCCGCCCGATCCAGCAGCAGCACATGCTGCCGCTCTGCATTGGGTCGACTCAGCTGAATCAGATCAGGGATCACCTCCGCCAGTGCCAGTGCCTCCATTGAGGGCTCGCGTTTACGGGTAAAATCCATCATTCGGTGGATAATTTCACCGGCTCGCAACGCCGTGGCAGCGGTTTTATCCAGCGGCAACTGCAGTTCGTCCCAGCGCACACTGCTACTGTGTTTAAACCGGCGCTGAATCCCGCGCACGTAGTTCACAATCGCGGTTAGCGGCTGATTCAGCTCATGCGCCAGGCTCGAGGCCAGCTCACCCATGGTGATCAGGCGCGCGGCATGATCGATATCGGCCTGATACTGTTTCAGCTTGGCTTCGGTGGCGCGGGCGTCGCGCAGATCCCGGGCGACGATGGAATAATACTCCACCTGTCCCTGCAGCGGCCGATGCGCCAGCAGTTCCAGCGCCACCGGTATCAGCGGCTGAGCGTCACCAACCAGCGCCCCGCTGCGTACCACGTTAAGATCCAGTTCCCCGGTCCAGCTTCCGGTGGCGTTGGCAGAGGAAAAACCGTCTTCGATAAGTTGGCTATAACTGGATTTCGGCAGCAGATCGGCCAAAACCAGAGAACCGATCACGCCTGGCGTTAAACATAACGCCTTGCGGGCAGATTCGTTCAACTGGGTGATACGGAGGTCCGGCGCTACAAACACCACCAGATCACTGCTACTCTCCAGCACCCGGGCCAGACGCCGGTTGGCCTGTTCGGCTTCGATCCGGCGGCTGGCATCGCGCGAGACCACCAGCGTCTCACACAACTCGCCGCTAACAGGATCCCGTATCGAGCGGCTGGTACTCTCCAGCCAGGTGTAATGGCCGTCTTTGCAGCGGAACCGGTAGGTATGGGTGTAGAGCCCCCTGGCGTAACTGACGCTGTCGGCCCTGTGGGCAAAGTCCTCGACATCATCCGGGTGGTAGAGATCATGCGCGGAGAGCCCGACGATCTCCTCGACGCTGTAACCCAGCAGATGGGTCACGGCCGGGGAGGCATAGATAAAACGCCAGTCCCC
>SDWN01000550.1 GCA_004195305.1 Neptunomonas sp.
AGCAAAAGCAAAAGCAAAAGCAAAAATCTGAAGTTTAACCAAGAGATGTGTCATTGCTATGCAATCAAGCAGTAACGCGCCTGAGAGCCAGGTTCGACAGCCACGGTCGTCGTATGATTCTGTGCCGACGCTGGCGCCGCAGCGCGCGGTGCAGGAGTATTTAGATACCCTGCTGCAGGATGCTGTTGCCCAGGCTCGGGAGGAAGATATCCTTGCCGTTCAGGTACCTGTTGAGATCGATCTGACTGAGGCTTTATCGGAGCCTGTCGCTGCAGTGGTTGGCCTGACAACAACCGAAGTAGCCGACGCTGCCATGGCGCTAACCGCGCCTCCGTCCGTGGTGGCGCAGTCTGAGATTGCTCCGGCAGGGGCGTGGTGTGATGGTCGTCCGACTTGGGCTCAACAGCGTTTTGAATGCCTGTTGTTTAAGGTGGCGGGGTTGACTCTGGCAGTGCCCTTAGTCGAGTTGGGCGGCGTATTGGTGGTGGAGAAGGATCTGCGGCCGCTGTTCGGTCAGCCTGACTGGTTTCTTGGCTTGCTGCCTTCGAAAACCGCGGGTACAGTCAAGGCCATCGATACTGCGCGCTGGGTGATGCCGGAAAAATATTCATCAGAGTTAAGTAAAGACTTTAAATATTTGATTATGATGGCATCCAGCGAATGGGGCATGGCTTGCCATGCGGTAGAAGAAGCGATCACTCTTGAGCCCGATCAGGTTCGCTGGAGAGGTGACCGCAGTTGCCGTCCCTGGCTCGCAGGGACGGTGATTGAACATATGTGTGCCATCATGGACGTAGCTGCGTTGTTGCAACTGCTTGAGCAGAGTCGGGTCGATAGTGCCCCGCGTCGTTAAGTTAACCGTTATTTGTTCAGGCGAAAGCCGGATAAGAGGGATAGGGGATGGGAAGTATTAAGGCTTCTAAAGGTAGTGAAGATCCGGTACTGCAGTACGTAACGTTCCTGTTGCAGGACGAAGTTTATGGCATCAATGTGATGCAGGTGCAGGAGGTGTTGCGTTATAACGAGGTGGCACCTGTCCCCGGGGCGCCCTCTCATGTGTTAGGCATCATTAACCTGCGTGGAAACGTGGTGACGGTTATCGATACTCGCCAGTGTTTCGGGCTTATGACCCAGGAGGTGACGGATCATACCCGTATCGTCATTATTGAGGTCGATAAGCAGGTGATTGGGATCTTGGTAGACGCGGTGTCCGAAGTGGTTTACCTGAACCAGTCAGAGATCGAAAAAGCCCCCAATGTCGGCACCGATGACAGTGCCAGGTTTATTCAGGGTGTTTGTCATAAGGATGACCGGCTATTGATTTTGGTTGAGCTCGACAAGATGCTGAGCGATGATGAGTGGTCTGAAATCGGCATGATATAAATTGAGGATTGGGTCGTAGGTGATGATTCCCTGGTTGTGGCTGGTGGTTTCGCTGTTGGCGATCGGGTTGCTGGCGGCTCTTGTGTTGCTATTTCGGTTGCAGCGTAAGCTCGGTGTGCAGCAGCGCAGCTATCAGGCGTTACTCAACGTGTTACGAAATGAGATCCGGATCACCAACAGTGGCGCGATGGGGATGGGGCGGCGGCTTAAGCAGGTTGAACAGCGGCTCAATATTACCGCTGAGAAGCAGCTGGAGATGGAGAATCGCGACCCGGGCGCGCTGGCTTACAATCAGGCGGCTAAATTGATGGAGATGGGAGCGGATGTGGAAGACCTGATCGGCTCCTGCGGCATCGCTCGCCCTGAGGCTGAGTTAATGGCGTTGCTGCACCAGGAGATTAAAGGTGCGGCTGGGTTGAAGTTGGATCGTTAACAGGATTGTCGCTGCGCAGGCTGTAGGCGAAAGCAATCACCTCGGCGATCGCTTTGTAGAGCGACTCCGGAATATCCTGGCCCAGTTGTAGCAACGCCAGCATCTCTACCAGCGCCGGATCTTCGTGAATGAAAATGCCGTGTTCTGCGGCGATTCGTATAATCTCTTCTGCGACCAGTCCTTTGCCCTTGGCGGAAAGGTAAGGCGCACGTTTCTGATCATAGGTGAGTGCGACTGCGGTGCGGGGCGTGGCAGGATTATCGTTCATGTCGTGATATCGATCAGTTGGCGGCGAGGAGGGGTGGGTTTATTTCCGGTCTCTGGTAATCGTTCACGTATTCCCAGGGTCTTAATCTTTAAACCGATGGATTCCAGGCGTTGCTGCAGTTGCTCTAGTTGTTTCTCCAAGCGCTGGCGCAGCACGGCGTCGCCGGACCAGATAATACTTATCTGCTCTGCCTCCAGGGTGAGCTCAGCCTCGAGAATTCTGTTGTCATCAACTTCGAAACTTAGCCTGACATGCCAGCGATAAAGCATGTTCTCTGTTTCAGTGCTGTCGGTATACTCATCGCGTTGAATTTTTAGGTGTAAGTTTTCGTTTTTACCCTGCCAGAGGATGGGCACGTCCAGCGCTAGGGTACGGCTTTGTTCGGCTCCCGTTTCCTGCGTTTGGGTGCCGAGGCTGGTGATCTGGTTGACCAGAACGCGACTTAGTGCTTGCTGGGTCAGGACGTTGATGCGTTCGCTCAGTGCTGACGGAAGCTCCCGCGGGTTGCCGCTCTGGTTTCCACTCTGGCCCAGATGCTGGATAACTTTTAACAGGGTCGCCTTTTGGTCCTGGTTGATATTTTGAGTGTTGCTCTGTGCTAATTTGCTTTCCAGCAGGGTGCCGCTGTTTTGCACCTGCTGCTTGACGCTGGCGGCATCAGTTTGTAGCGGGCGTGTTAATGACCCGCCCAGGAGTATCTGGAAC